>JAEUIG010000323.1 GCA_016795125.1 Planctomycetaceae bacterium
CTCGAGGTTGTACAGCTCCCACGTGGCCGTATCGGGATCAGCCGCCGCGGCACCCCCTTCCCACGGAACATTGACGCGCGACGCCGCCCACCAGCCGTCGTTGTAGATCCCGCGATTGATGAACATCTCGAAGTACTGGCTGCGACGCTTGCTGGGCGCCTTGGCGTCGCCGAAGCTGTACGCCATCGAGACGCCCTCAATGGGCTTCTGCGCGGTGCCGTTCAGCATTTCCGGGAACGTGACGCCGACGGCCTCGTAGATCGTCGGGGCGATGTCGATGACGTGGTGGAACTGGTCGCGCACGCCTCCCTTGTCCTTGATCTTCGCCGGCCACGAGACGGCCAGCGGATTGCGGACGCCGCCGAGGTGCGACGCGATCTGCTTGGTCCACTGGAACGGAGTGTTCATCGCCCACGCCCAGCCCGCCGGGAAATGGTTGAAGTGCTTCGGGCCGCCAAGTTCGTCGATGTGCTTGAGGTTGTCCTGCAGGTCCTCGGGGACATTGTTGAAGAAAGAGTTTTCATTGAGGAGACCGACGAGGCCGCCTTCGGCCGACGAGCCATTGTCCCCGACTTCGTAGAAGATCAGCGTGTTGTCGGCGTCCGGCAGTGCGCGGACGACTTCCAGCAGCCGCAGCATTTCGGCGTCGGTCTGGTCGGTGAAGGCGGCAAAGACCTCCATCATCCGCGCGAACAGCTTCTTCTGATCGGCGGACAGCGAATCCCACGCCGGCAACTCCTCGGGACGCTTGGTCAGTTCTGAGTCCTGCGGCACGACGCCCAGCTGCTTCTGGCGGGCAAACGTTTCCTCGCGGTACTTGTCCCAGCCCGCATCGAACTTGCCCTTGTACCGCGCGATGTATTCCGGAGAGACGTGGTGCGGCGCATGCGTCGCACCCGTGGACATGTACAGGAAATACGGTTTGTCCGGCGCGATCGAACGCGTCCGCTGCAGCCAGGAGATCGACTTGTCGACCAGATCGGTGGTCAGGATGTAGTTCGGATCCGCCGAGCGCGGCACGAGTTGATGGTTCTCGTACAGCGTCGGCTGCCACTGGTCCATGTCGCCCCCCATGAACCCGTAGAAGTAGTCGAATCCCAGCCCGCTGGGCCACCGGTCGAACGGCCCGTTCTGGCTGGTTTCCCAGTCCGGCGTGTTGTGATTCTTGCCGAACCAGGCGGTCGCGTAACCGTGTTGCCGCAGGACTTCGGCGATCGTGCCGACGTTCTTCCCGATGATGCCGGTGTAGCCGTCGTAACCAGTGGCGGCTTCCGTGATGACGCCGTTGCCGGTCGAGTGATGATTGCGCCCGGTGAGCAGCGCCGCACGCGTCGGCGAACAGAGCGCCGTGGTGTGGAATCGCGTGTATTTCAGACCTGCGGCTGCCACGCTGTCGAGTCCGGGAGTCGGCACAGCGCCGCCGAAAGTCCCGAACTGTCCGTAACCGGCATCGTCAATCAGGATGTAGACGATGTTCGGCGCACCTTCCGGCGGGCGGACCATCTGAGGAAACTGTGGCGGGTCGCTCTCATCGATCGTCCTCCCGACACTGCCGGAGTAATGGAAGTCCTCGAACGGGAGCACGGTGGCGGCTGTCGTCGGTGCACTCGTGACGCCCTTGGAAGCCGGCTGTTGCGGCGGAGCGGCGATGATCGCGCCGCAAATCACGACGCTCGTGACAACGAGGGCAACGCGCCGTCTAAGGGTTTGACGATTCAGCATTAGCGCACCTGTTGACGTGAGGAAGCGACCTGAGTGACCGCGAGCAGTGATGTCCGTCAGGATGCCATTCAGACCAGTGTCCGTCAACCGACGGTTCTGGTCACTTGTGTGTCCGCAGCGAACCGGCGATCCTCTGGCGGCTGTCGCTCAGGACTCCCCGATGCTGCTTGCACTGACCTTTACCCATTTCGCCGCCGGAATCGGACTGCTCCTGGCCGCCTACCTGGCCGGATCGATCCCGTTCAGCCTGCTGATCGCCCGCTGGGCCGGCGGAATTGATCTGCGGAAACATGGCAGCGGAAATGTCGGTGCGACGAACGTCGCCCGCACGCTGGGATTCAAGTGGGGGCTGGTCGCGCTTCTGCTCGATGCGCTCAAGGGGCTGCTGCCGACGTGGGTGTTGCCGCTGCTGTTGTTCGGACCGAACAGCACGCACGCCCCCGTGGCGGCGGGACTGGCGGCAATCGTCGGGCACATGTTCCCGTGCTGGTTGGGATTCAAAGGGGGCAAAGGGGTGGCGACGGCGCTGGGGGTCGTGGGCATTCTGAGCTGGCAGGCGACGCTGGCCGCGTTCGTCGTCTTCGCACTGACGTTCGCCCTGTCACGCATCGTTTCACTCAGTTCGATCCTCGCCGCGCTGACGTTCGCCGTCGCCGAAATGGTCCTGCTGTGGCCGGAGGCATTCTCGGCGGCGAACTGGAGCCGCGGCGCATTTGCGCTCGCAATTCCGGCGCTCATCATCCACCGGCATCGCTCGAACATCGTGCGACTGCTGAAGGGGGAGGAACACCGCTTCACCCGAAAAACCCAAGACCAGGCCTGACCTGGCGAGCCGGGCGGCGCCAGCCTCCGGTTTCGAACTCATCCGGCCGCTTGCCCCACTCCGCCGCCCCCGCTAGGGTTAAGAAATGCCCCGAAATGTCGTGCAGGGGACACGCACGTGCGCTACCGGCAAGTTCCAGAGATTTTGAGAGGATGCGACAACCCATGATTCTGAACGGCAAGACTGCAGTTCTGCTCTCCTGTGCGCTGGCCTGCGGCTGCGCGCGACCCGCACAAACGCCTTCAAGCACAACTCAGCCCGAATCTCCGGCCACCGTTGCGGTGGGTGCTACCGAAACAGCCCAGACCGAACCGGCTGCCGAGGCCGCAGGCGCTGCTGCGACTGAACCCGCGGCGCCGGATGCGACAGCCGCAACTCCCGAACCAACCACCCCCGCCGCCCCCGCCGAGTCGCCGGCGCCGGCAATCGAACCTGCGGCGGCGGAACCGGTCGCCGCATCACTCTCGACCGAAGTCACTCTCGGAGATCCGGCGCTCACCGCGGGGATCCCCGGGGACGGTCCGCTGACAGTGGAACAGGTTCAAGCCTGGCTGGCGACGCCCGGAATTCACGATCCCCTCACCGTCGCGCTGCCCCTCGGTCTCAGCCTCGGCGAGCGGCAGATCGTCGGACTGGACGAGAACCCAATGACGCGCGCGAAGATCGAGCTTGGCCGGCAGATCTACTTCGACGGCCGCATCTCGGGTGACGGCACGATCAGCTGCGCGAGCTGCCACCATCCCGATACCGGTTACGCCGCCGCGACGCAGTTTGGCGTCGGCGTTCGCGGCCAGACCGGCAACCGCAATTCACCTGTCAGCTACAACCGCATCCTCAGCGGACCTCAGTTCTGGGACGGCCGCGCGCCCTCGCTGGAAGAACAGGCCAAGGGACCGATCGCGAATCCGATCGAAATGTCGAGCACTCACGAAGCCTGCATCGAGTGCATCAAGGGGCATCCCGCCTACGTCGCGCAGTTCGAAGCGATCTTCGGGCCGGACTCGGTCAACATCGACAACGTGGCGATGGCGATCGCGTCGTTTGAGCGGACGATCGTCACGGGACCGTCGGCCTACGACTACCGTGCGGCGCTGCAGCCGTTCCTCGACCAGTTTGCGACGGAGGAGGACCTCGCCGACCTGAAGGCGGATGATCCTGATCTGTATGCCAGGTACGAGCAGCTCAAGGCGGAGGCGGAAGCGAATCCAATGTCGGAAAGTGCGATTCGCGGCCAGGCGCTGTTCTTCAATCAGGAAGTGAATTGCACGGCGTGCCACGTCGGCGCCAACTTCAGCGACGAGAAGTTCCACAATCTGGGCGTGGGGATGGAGGCCGCAGAGCCGGACACCGGCCGCGCGGCGGTCACCGGCGACGACAAGGACACCGGGGCCTTCAAGACGCCCACGATCCGCAACGTCGAGTTCACCGCGCCGTACATGCACGACGGCAGCCAGAAGACCCTGGAAGAAGTCGTGGAATGGTACGCCAAGGGAGGACATCCCAACCCGCACCTGGACGAGAAGATCAAGAAGCTGAACCTCTCGGACCAGGACAAGGCGGACCTGGTGGCATTCATGAAAGCGTGCAACGGCGCCTTCCCGATTGTCGAACACGCCCGATTGCCGGAATAGTCGTTTTCTCTACTAGCCGCGACCGTCAGGGAGCGA
>JAEUIG010000818.1 GCA_016795125.1 Planctomycetaceae bacterium
GAAGCGGGCCAGCTGAGTGAACACAAATCTGCGGGGAAGTTTCCGATTGGCTGAAATTCGATCAAGCTGCCTTCCCCCGTTTTGACGTTTGTGCTTAAATCGATGCCAGCAGTGTGGGGCCGCGAGGGCTGGGAAGCGAATCCACACACACGAACAGCCCCGTCCATTGTCCGCGCAATTCGCGCGATCAAGGTACCTGCAACAATGCTGCACTTCACGTGCGACCTGTGCGGTCGTTCCATTGAACACGAGCGGTATATCGCGCGTGTCGAGGTCGGCCCGGCATTTGATCCCGACGAAGTCTCCCCGGAGGACCTCGACGTCGATCACCTGGAATCGGTCGCCGATTCGCTCGATCAGCTGGAATCGACCGGCGACTTCGAAGTTGAGAACTGCGGGCCGCAGAAGTTCCGCTTCGACCTCTGTCCGCACTGCTGGCAGCGGTACACCAAGGACCCGCTCGGCCGGGAATCGCTGCGGCGTCTGAAGTTCAGCCAGAACTGAGGCGCAACCCAGCCGTGGGCGCCCGCTATCGCCGCCGGCCGCTGTCCGCCGCGCTCACGATCGTGCTGCTGGTCGTCCTGATCGCAGCCCGCCAGTGGCGCGAGCAGGATGCCACGCGCACCACGTCGCAGCCGCCGGCCGCTTCACAGACGGCCGAGCCGGTCCAGCTGTTTCACGTGAAACGCGTCGTCGACGGCGACACGCTGCTGCTCCAATCCGGTGAGCGGGTGCGCCTGATCGGCATCGACACTCCCGAAAGCGTGAAACCCGACACCCCCCCCCAGCCCTACGGCCAGGAGGCGTCCGATTTCACAAAGGGACTTGTGGAGGGGCGCGACGTGCGTCTCGAGTTCGACCGGCACCGCGAAGACCAGTACGGGCGCACCCTGGCCTACGTCTACATCGACGACCTCTTCCTGAACGAGGAGATCGTCCGCCAGGGCTTCAGCCGCGCGGAGACGCGCTTTCCCTTCCGCTCCGACTTTCAGAAACGGTTTCTCGCCGCCGAAGAGGAAGCCCGGGCAGCGCAACGCGGGATTTGGGCGGACGCGTCCAAATAGTGCGCGCGACTCCTTAGCGACGCGTCGGAGATGCGTTTCTTCACTCCACGACGCCGATGTACGGCAGGTGTCGGTGTTCGTCGTTGAAGTCGAGGCCGTAGCCGACGACGAACTGGTCGGGGATTTCGAAGCCGACATAGTCCGGCACGATCGCGGCCGTCGTCCGCGCCTTCTTCCAGAGCAGGACCGCCGTCTTCACGCTGATCGCGTTCCGGCGGTGCATCTCGGCAACGAGAGTCGACAGCGTCTGGCCCGTGTCGAGGATGTCGTCGACGAGCAGCACGTCGCGCCCCACGAGCGATGGCAGCAGGTCGAGAGTGAGTTGCAGTTTCGCGGGAGTCGTCGCCGTCCCGCGATAGCTGGACGCCTGCAGCAGCGTGATTTTGTGCGGCAGTTCGATCCGCCGCATCAGGTCCGCGACGAACACCAGGCTGCCAGTGAGGACGCCGACGAGCGTGAGCGGCTTGCCGGAGTAGTCGCGCGAAATCTCGGCCGCAAGTTCGCCGATGCGCTGCGCGATCTGGTGTTCGTTGATCAGACAGCGCATGCGCGAGGATTCAGGAGTCGGGATTCAGGATTCAGGGATGACGTTTATCGGCGTACTTCGTTCGTTTTGGCGGACGTTTGATGACTCGTCGCCAGCCGGTCAACTCAAAGATGGCGTACGAATGAAACTGTCGTCGCCCACGTTCAACGGTGAATGCGTGGATCCAGGGCTGGCCGTATTCGTCGATCTCACAACCGCGCGAGGGATTCGACCGGCGGATCATTTTCTTCATGAAGCGGATCGTGTCGGCCGGCGTTGTAGAGTCTTTCCGCGACCACTCCTCCGGCAGTTCGGTGAATCGAATCCGGTCGCCGACTTTGAGCGTCTGGGGATCAGGCATGACATGCGCCGGATTACGTGCGTCGCCTTCGGCCCGCCGCTAAACGGGGGCGTTTACATCGTCAAACCCAGCGCTGCGGCGACCTTCCGGCACTGCTGCATCGTATCGGCGAAGACTTCCGGGGTGAGGGACTGCGCGCCGTCGCTGATGGCGTGATGCGGGTCGGGGTGGACTTCCACGATCAGTCCGTCCGCCTTGCACGCGACGGCCGCACAGCACATGTCGGGAACGAGCGACGCGATGCCGGTGCCGTGGCTGGGATCGATGACGACCGGCAGGTGCGTCTTCTGGTGCAGGTAGGTGACCGATGCCAGCGGGAGGGTGAAGCGCGTGTGCGACTCGAACGTGCGGATGCCGCGTTCGCACAGCATGACGTCCTTGTTCCCCTGGTCGAGGATATACTCGGCGGCGAGGAGGAACTCTTCCATGGTCGCAGCGGGTCCGCGCTTCAGGAGAACCGCCTTGCGGGTCTCGCCGACGGCCTGCAGCAGGTTGTAGTTCTGCATGTTGCGGGCGCCGATCTGCAGCACGTCGGCGTACTTCTCGACGAGGGGGACCTGCTCGGGGGCCATGACTTCCGTGACGATGGCCAGTCCCGTCGCATCGCGGGCGGCGGCGAGCAGCTTGAGTCCCTCTTCCTTCATCCCCTGGAACGAGTACGGACTGGTGCGGGGCTTGAAGGCTCCGCCGCGCAGAGCCGTCGCGCCGGCCGCCTTGACCTTGCGGGCCGATTCCATGATCTGCGCCTCGCTCTCGACCGAGCACGTTCCGGCGATGACGCCGATGTGCCCCGCGACGATCGTCAGGCTGCCGACTTCGACGCACGTCGGCTGCGGCTTGAGTTCGCGGCTGGCGACCTTGTACGGCGCGAGGATCGGCACGACCTTCTCGACCTCGTCGTACGATTCGAGCTTCTCGCGCTCGCCGTTGCGTTTTTCACCCACGGCGGCGATGACCGTGCGTTCGGTGCCGACGATGACATGGGCCTTGAGACCCATCTCTTCAACGCGGCGGACCATGTTCTGGATTTGCGCGTCAGTCGCGCCCGGTTTCATGACGACGATCATGGGAGGGAGGTGCTAGGAATTAGGAGTTAGGAATTAGGGTGAGGTCCGACTACGGACTTCCGACTTTCGATCTCTGATTGCTGACCGCTGATGGCTGACTGCTTTCACTGACATCCGAAGACCGGAAAAACACAAAAGCCCTGAAACCTCTGTTTGAGAGGGTTCAGGGCTTTTGTTTGTTCGGGAGGCGGAGTTTGTGGCTCCGCTGTCACCCGGCCCCGGAACCCCCGGCGGGATACCAAAAGTAAAACCCGAACCCATAACGGCGATCAAAGATCGCTGCCGGGCGGGCGTCACTGGTGTTCCGCAGGAAAGTCATCGGGAAGTCAGGTTCGTAAGTGGACGAACTCAGTCTACGCAGGCCGGCTCAGCGGCGTCAATCAGGTTCAGGACGAACGTACGGAATTACACGAGGAGCTGAGGCTCTCGCGGAAAAACCGGTCGTGTTTGCGCGGGCCGCAAGGTCCGACGTTGTGCGAAGCCGCCAGCGGCCCACGGACGGCTGTCCGTGGGCTGGTGTGCGGGATCACTTCTTCATGGCGGCGGCGAGGATGCGCGAGGTGCTTTCGCGCATGATCCGCGGGTCGACCAGTTCCCCCTTGAGGAGCGTATTGCGGACGTCTTTGCCGCTGATGAACACCGGCTTCTCGTCCTTGTGCAGCTCCATCAGGTCGACGCGCTTGGCCGAATCGTAGTAGGCGGCGAAGCCGACCTTCACCGGCTTGATGAGCAATTCACCGCCGAGCTTGTCGAAGATTTCCTGGGCGTCGAAGTCGCCCCAGATGGCGGAGCCGTCGGAGAACGGGGCATCGGCGTGCTTGCGGCCGATGATAATGTGGGTGTAGCCCATGTTCTGACGGTAGATGCCGTGCATGATGGCTTCCTTCGGGCCGCCGTAGAACATCTTGATGTCGAGGCCGAGCAACTTGACGCGATCCGGCACGCTCTCGTTGCGCGGCTTCCACAGGTTCTGGTCGCTGTCCCCTTCGCCGAGCTGGCGCTCGGTGATGAGGTGCTCGTAGGTCTCCATGCGGATCTCGGCGTTGACGTCGTCTCCCTTGGTCTCGCCGATGAGCGGATTGAGGACGGCGCCGGCGTTCTTGCCCTCTTTGAGGAGGACTTCGAGGCCATAGACCAGGGCGTATTCGTGCGCCCGGTGCAGCGGGTTACGGGTCTGGAAAGCGACCGCGGCGTTCCAGCCGGTTTCGGCGAGGAGCTTGCGGACTTCGCGGGGGGTCAGGACGTACTTGCCGAACTTGGCGTTCTTCGGCTGCGGCAGCGCCTTGATCGTGCCGCCGACCAGGTGCGTCTTGCCTTCGTCTCCCTTGAGGACCATGTCGGCGCCGGGATGGTCGATCCGGCCGGTGCCGTAGACTCCCTTGATGTAGCCGCACTTGTCCCACGGGAAGACGTCGGTGATGTCGAGCGTGGCGACGATATCGCCGGACGGGGCGGTCAGCGCGACCTTCTGTCCCTTGCCGAGGGTCTTGGCCACGTCGGCAGCGACGGGGAACGAGATGGGGATCGTCCAGGCGTACTTCTTGCCATTGTTGACCACGACCGACTCAGCGAGGACACGGTCGTAGGTCTCCTTGTCCATCGGGCCGGTCAGCGGGCTGAGCGTGCCATCGGCAAACCGGTAGACGCTGGAAAGGTCGGCGGCGGAAACCGGGACCTTCGGGAGGCCGGCGGCTTCGGTGTTGAACGCGGCGATGTCGCCGGCGGCGACGGTGCAGCAGACAGGTTCCTTGAGTCCGCCGTGAGGAGCAATCAGTTCGGCCATGGGAGGTTGCAGTTCTTGAGGAAGGAATTCGGTGTTTGACAGTGCGGCACATGGCACTGCTTCCGCCGCGTCTGACCTGTCTGAGACAGTCTCAATCGCGGCGGAAGCAGTGGCACTCGCGAGTCTGGCCCGAAGTCCGCGAATCGCACCAGGGCGGCTCGTCGCGGAGGGAAGGGAAGAGACTAGGGGATACCGCCGATCAGCGTCAAGAGGGTGCGTCACTGCCGGGAAGGTACGCTGAAAGCGGCGTTCTCAGAGTCGGAGGAATCGGGTACACCGTCGCCGATATCGCGGAGATACCGTGGGTGCCACTGGCTTCGCCAGTGCATCGAACGAATGGACGCGGAACCCGGATTGCACTGGCAGAGCCCGTGGCACCCGGCCCGATCAGCACTTTCGCCAGTTCATCCGGGGGCTGACGCCGCCCGGCTCGTCTGAGACGCCAGGCACTGACTCCCATGTCTTACGCTGCACAGCACCCGCGGAGTCTCTGGCTGGTGCCGGTGCTCGCGCTGGCGCTCATGGGCGCCAGCCTGTCGGCGATGGCGCGCGGCGACGAACTGGCTGGCAGCGGAGCGTATGCACAGAAGCAAGCCGTCTGGGTCGTCCTCACGGTCCCGGCGATGCTGGCGGCGACGCTGGTCTCGTACCGGCGGCTGAAGGCGTGGAGCTATCCGCTGTACGCCGTGTGCCTCGTGCTGCTCGTCGCGGTGTATTTCTTTCCGGCGAAGAACTACTCGCATCGCTGGATTCCGCTGGGCGTTGCGGACTTTCAACCGTCGGAACTGGCCAAGCTGGCCTACATTCTCACGCTGGCGCAGTACCTCAGACATCGCAGCAATTACCGGCGACTGCTGGGACTGCTGCTGCCGTTCGTGATCACGGCGGTTCCCGTCGTGTTGATTCTGCGTGAGCCGGACCTGGGGACTTCACTGCTGTTCTTCCCGGTCCTGTACGCGATGCTGTTCGCTGCCGGCGCGCGACTGCGGCACCTGACAGCGATCGGCCTCCTGGGAGTGGCGATGCTGCCGGTGCTGTGGTCGGTCATGAGCGCGGAACAGCGCTCGCGGATCACGGCGGTGTTTATGCAGGAGGACGGCGGCAATGCGCCGAGCGGCGATGGCTATCACCTGCATCA
>JAEUIG010000838.1 GCA_016795125.1 Planctomycetaceae bacterium
TGATGCAGGCGGGCCGTCAGTTCCGCGCCGCCGCCGGCATCGGCGGAATGGACCTGCGCGATGCGCAGGGCCGCCGGAACGTCACGGCGCGCAGAATCCGCAGGAGGCCCGTCGTCGGCAACGACGGGCTTCGCAGCGAGCGGATTGGTGAGCGAAGCAGTCATGTTCCGTCAAATGCCGTTTGAGGACGCGTGGGGGTGCACGTCCCTTCTGCGGAGCCACAGGCTGGCGCCGGTGTTTTCCAGCGCCCGCGGCAGCAGTTCGGCGAGCAGTGCGTGGTGATGCTGCGCCAGCGCGCTGCCCCAGAACTCGATCTCAAACACCGGGTTGAACTGCAGGAACGACCGGACGAGGTACGCCTCGTTCCAGGACCAGCCCCGGAGGACCCATTCGGCCGGATACTCGAACGGATAAAAGATGTCGTGAAAGTGGACATACACGCCCGGCCGGAGCCGGGGGATGATCTCGAACACGAGGTAACCGACATCGCTGCCGGCCTTGGCAACGTGCGACGAATCGATGAACAGGATGTCGCCGGATTGCAGTTCGTCGAACACTCCGCGATCGACGTCAACCACTCCGGTGGAGAACAACCGGACTTTCGCGGCGTCGTCCGGCTTCATCAGCGACTGCAGGCGTTCCGGATACGGCTCGATGAAGCTGAACCGGGTTTCCGGCAGGAAGCGCTCGGCGGTGTCGAGCATGACGGCGGAGGAGAAGCCGGAGCCGACTTCGACGACGCGCTGCGGACGCAGCTTCCGCAGCATGGAGTACAGCGCGATCGCGTCTCCCTGGCAGAACGTCTGGTTGTTGTAGTGGTAGCGGCAGCCGGGCGTCGGCTCCGACGCGAACGGCAGCTCGCCGTAGAACTGCGCCAGCTCGCGCAGCAGGGCGATCTGCCGCTCCCAGCGCAGATCGATGCCGGGAATGTCGCGCCGGGTGCGATCAAAGACCACCTGCTGCCGATTGCCGACGTCGTCCAGGTCGGGGATCGGCGAATAGAAATGGCCGGGAGGAAAGCCCTGCCAGCGTTTCCAGCGGTCCAGTTCGGATTGCAGCCGATCGCGATCCTGAACCAGCCGTGCGAACGGCGGCAGTCGGCGTGCGACCCGCTTCAAGTGATTCATGAGTGGGTTCATCAACGGCTGGCGGCGGCTTCGCTGGTGACGCAGATACGGGAAGTGTCGCGAACCGGCGCCGTGGCCGCCGGATCGGTCGACAACCACTCACGGATTCGGTCCCGAAACAACGGCGGCCGGAACTCGCTGTCGGCGACGGCCTGCAGTCGCTGCTCGATCTCCGCGACGAGATCGGGGTCGGACGCGAGCCGTTGCAACTGGTCGAGCACCGTCGCTTCGCGAAGCTGATCGCAAACGACCGGCAGTTCGTGCTGGCGGCAGAAATCGGCCAGCGCGGAATGCGGCGGCGCGAGAATCAACAGTGGCCGCTGCGCGGCGAGATAGGTCGTGAACTTCGTGGGGAACGAGAACTCGGCGAAGGGCCGCCCCTGCGGGCCGAACGGCTGCGGCAGAAACAGTACGTCGCAATCCGACAGTCCCGCGACGACATCGGCCGTGTCGGGAACGTAACCGCGATACTCGATCCAGCGGGCCGTTTGCGCCTGGCAGACGTAGCGCAGGCCGAACACCCGCAGCCGGACCCTGCGGCCGGCGAGCGTCCAGTTGACGGAATCCAGCGCGCGGCACAGCAGCTCCATTTCGTCCCTGGCGGTGACGCTGCCGGCGAAGCCGATGAGGAAGTCTTTGTCGGGAGATCGATCCGCAGCCGGCCGGTCCCGGGGCCACGCATCGGCGATCGGCTGCCGCAGGATGACGCAGCGGGAACCATAGTCGTTGACGAACCGCCGTTGCATGGCGTCGCTCATGACGGCGACGCGAGCGCTGCGGCGGAGCGCATCGTCGAAGCCGCGTTTGAGCGGCTGTGACGACCCTCCGGTATGCCCGAGCAGAGGCAGCACGTGTTCGGGAACGTCCCAGACCAGCGAGAACAACGGAACGGACAGTTCGTCCGCAAGCCGCGCCGCCATCAGCATGACGGCGGGGGACTCGAGGACGGCGATCACGGCATCGACCCCGGCGTTGCGCCCGGCATTCGTCGCCTGTACGGTTAAACGGCGCACGTGCGGTTGCAGGCGAAATCGCACGCCGGCGCGTGCGGCCGCTTCGCCCAACGGGCCGCGGAGCGGGCGGTAGACGCTTTCATAGCGGCGGTTCAGCCGGACCGTTTCGCGCGGTTCGAGATCGGCAGGCAGATTCCAGCGATCGCCCTGTGCGAGCAGGGCCGCAACGAGGCCGGCGCGCGGGGACATGTGCCGGCACAGGCTGTCCATGTAAATCTGCCCGACGCCGTGTCCCCCGGGAGGGCTGGCGGTGAGCAGGAGTGGTCGCAGGCAAGTCATGCCGATGTGTGAGCCTCGCGGCGCTGTGGCATCACGGAGTGATTTCGACGAACAGGTGATCCTGCAACTGGTCGATGTGCGGCATGTAGCGCCGGTGCAGGCGGTGGTGGCAGCCGGGCAGCTTGTGGAGCACGGACGCCAGTCCCCGATATGGCCAGGGCCGCCGACGGGCGCCGAAATAGACCGCCAGTTCGGCCGCGCGGACGCGCGACAGTCCGCGCGCCGTTTTGTGGGAGATCCGCGTCATGCGCGGAGGCTGCCACTGCTGACTGCGGCAGGTGTCGCGAAACCAGGTTTCGCCGCCCACGACGAGATGCTGCTCGGTCGCCAGGTAGGGATGCTCGCTGCCCAGCAGCCGCCACGTCCAGTGGTCGGCGTTGCCCGTGGACAAGTACAGTGCGCCTCCCGGACGCAGGCAGGCAGCCGCCAGCCGGAGTCCGTGCAGCGGATCGTGCAGGTGTTCGAAGACGTCGAACATGGCCACCACGTCGAACTTTCCCTGCAGGCGGGAACAGACGTCGTCGTTGAGAACGCCCTGGATCGCATCGATGCCCTGCTGCTGCAGGTGCGCCACGGCCCCGGGATTGGGTTCGATCGCCGCACGCCGCCAGCCCGGCGGCGCCTGTGCCAGAAACTGTCCGTCAAAGCTGCCGATATCCAGCAGGTCTCCGGGTGTGCGGAGCTGGAGCCGCCGGTGCGCCAGGATCCACGCGGAGCTGTCCCAGGCGTCGTACTGCCATTCGTCACCGCTGATGGACTCGTACAGCGCCTCGGCATCGAACGTGGACAGCGCCGGCGCCCGGAACAAGAGGCGGCACTTCCGGCAGCGATACAGTCGTCCGGGATCGGGGGCCGATTGCGTGTCGGGCGTGCGCGACAGTTCGCGACAACGACCCAGATCAAGCACCTGCGTGCTGCCGCAGGGGCAGGTCACAGTTGCGTCGCGGGTATCGATCGAGCGTTCGGCCGTCGGCGTTCGCTCAGTCATGCGGCTCACGGTGCACTCGGGGAATCGGCGGTCGATCTCGAGGAGGTCAGCGTTTGGTCGCGGGACGGCGAAGTCGCGCCAGCAGCCGGCGCCCGACGGCAACAGGTTCCTGCGGAATGCAGTCCGCCTGCAGGGCGACGCCGCAGCTTGCTGCGCGCCGCTCAAACTCACGCAGCGCCGCGAAATACAGTTCCATATCGAGCGGATTGCGGTCCACGATGGCCTGCCATTCTTCGAGCGAGACGGCGGCCAGCGGCGGCCTGCCGCTGGTGACGTTTTTCCGTGTGGCCGGCGGCGGCGGCGGCCAGCCAGCGTCTTGTGCAATTACCTGCTGTGAAGCGTCGTAGTATTCGACGAGTCCGAACCGCGTCTGAACGCCGAGCAGGTTTTCCATGGCCTCCTGCAGGTGGGAGTACAAGACGTGTCCGTGACCGCGCAGGGAGTCCAGCTCTGGCCGGCCGCACAACAATCGAGTCTGGCCGTTTTCCAGTTCGCCCGTCAGTCCCGACCGGGCGTAGTCGATCAACGACAACTTTTCGCGGAGCACAGTTTCATGTAGAGGGTGCCGCTTGTTCGCCTTGACGAACGAGTAGTGCGACACGATCCGGTCGACCGGATGCCGGAGCAGCGTCACGTAAGTCGCGGGCTGCGGCAGCAGGCGATGCACGCCCCAGGGGAGGTGGCCGAAAACAAACCGCAGTTTGGCACGCTCATCGGGGCCGAGTGCCTCGAGTTCCTGCAGGCGGCGCGCGTAGTCGAAACCGACGTAGACGTCGAACTCGCCGCCCGGGGGAATGCTGGCGCGGAGGAAATCCAGAAACGAGTTGCCGCCGCACTTGGGAATGTGCAGGAAGATGACACAGGCATCGTCGGGTGCAGAGGCTTTCTGCGGTGTGGCGTCCTGCATTGTCAAATCTCCTTTCGTGGCCCGAGAGTGCACCGCGCCCTTTCAAAGTTCGCTGGTCGGCCCGCCCGCGACGAACGCGGGCGGCACAGCGGCTGTTGCCGCTGCGACAGTTGTGTGTGTAGAAGGCTGGAGTTCCCACGGAATGATGGGCGCGACGACGCCGACACGGCCCCTGATGATCAACGCCTTGTTTGGCACATCGAATTCGATCTGCAGCAGCGGAGCGCGATCGGGCATGACGATCGGACTGTCGGTGGCGGTTTTCAGGATCGGCCGGATGCGATACTGCCCTTCGTTCAACAGGCAGGCCGGAATCTCGCAACGGGCGGTGTACTTGCCTGCCGTCGTGCGCAGCGCCTGGGTCAGGTCGAACACGTCGTTGGAGAACGTGCGGAACACGGGCGTGGCGTGCTGGTTCTGCACCTCGATCCCGGTCTGGATGTACGGTATCGCGGCCGACTCGAGATCAATTTCGATCTGTATCGGTTCGTCGCTGCTGAATTCCGAGCGCTGACGGCCGTCGCGGGCGAGCAGCCGGATCGCGCGGAGCGAGGCGGCGCCGGATGCGGCCTCGCCGGACTCGTATTCAATCTCGCTCCGCAGCACGGAGTCGTCGTCCTGGAGGTACTCGGCGATGACTTCCAGGATGGGACCCCGGGCGACCAGCCGGCCGCCGGCCAGCAGGGCGCCGGTCGTCGTCAGCGAGCGGACCGCCGACATGTTGTGGCTGACAAACAGCACGGTTTTGCCGGCGTGGGCGACCTCGTTCATTTTTCCGAGGCAGCGACGTTGAAACTCGGCGTCGCCGACGGCGAGCACTTCGTCCACGATGAGGATTTCCGGGTCGAGGTGCGCCGCGACGGCGAAGGCGAGGCGGACCTTCATCCCGCTGGAGTATCGTTTGACCGGAGTATCGATGAACCGGTCGACGCCGGAGAACTCGACGATCTCGTCGTAGCGGCGGCCGACCTCGCGCCGGGTCATGCCGAGGATGGTGCCGTTGAGGAAGACGTTTTCGCGGCCGGTCAGCTCAGGATGAAAGCCGGTGCCGACTTCGAGCAGGCTGGCGACCCGTCCGCGCAGTTCGATGCGGCCTTCCGTCGGCTTGCTGATCCGCGAGAGGAGCTTGAGCAGCGTGCTCTTGCCCGCGCCGTTTTTGCCGATGATGCCGACGACTTCGCCGGGCTGGACGTCGAACGAGACGTGCCGGAGCGCCCAGAAGTGCCGTTCTGTGTTTCCGGCGGGCTGGCCCTGGCTGTGCGCGGGGGCCGGCGCGGGTTGCCGACGGCCGACCAGTCGGCCGGCCAGACGATTGGCAAGCTCACGCACCGAACCGGCATGCGTGATGCCGAGCCGGTAACGCTTGCCGACGTCCTGAATACGAATGGCGGGCATAGGTGAGGAGTTAGGAGTTAGGAGATAGGAATTAGGAAAGGCAAGACTTTTTTGCTATCTCCTAATTCCTAACTCCTAACTCCTAGATGATGTCGGCGAAGGTGCTTTCGGTGCGGCGGAAGTAGTACAGGCCGCTGACCAGGAGCACGCTGACGACGGCCGTGGAGACGGCCATCATGGTCCAGTCGGGAGTCGTCGAGCCGAGGATCGACCAGCGGAAGCCTTCGATGACGCCGACCATCGGATTGAGGCCGTAATAGGGACGCCATTTCTCAGGGACGAGGCTGCTCGAATAGACGACAGGAGACAGATAGAACCAGGCCTGCACGAGAAACGGCACGGCCTGGCCGATGTCGCGGTACATGACGTTGAGCGCGGTCAGCCAGAGCCCGACGGCCATGGCGGTCAGGACGCAGAGAACCAGGAACAGCGGCAGGCAGAGCGTCCGCGCGCTCAGGGAGAAGCGCCAGACGGCGGGTTGCTCGTCATCGCGGGCGTTCGGCTTCTCAGACGCGGCAACGGGAGTTCCGGCGGTCTGCCGGGGCGCGTCGTCTGCGGCTGCCGCTGCGGAGCGTGGCGTCGCCTGTTCGAGGCGCTCATCGGGTGTTGTCGAATCTGCGACGGGCGCGGCGGCGGAGGCGGGCGTTTTCGTGCTCTCGACCGGGGTCCCGTTGAAATACGCAATCAACCCGGCGAGTACGACGAACTGGATGGCGAGTTCCACGAGTCCGATCACAACGCTGGAAATCGGCAGCACCATCCGCGGGAAGTAGACCTTGGTCAGCATGTGGCTGCTGGTGACGACGCTGGTGGTGGATGCGCTGAGCGTGTTGGCGAAATACAGCCACGGCAACATCGCCGTGAAGGCGAACAGCGGATACGGGGAGCTGTCGGAGGGAATTTTTGCGACGCGGCCGAAGATGAACGTGAAGATGATCATCGACAGCACGGGCTTGAGAATGGCCCAGCCGTAGCCGATGACGCTCTGCCGGTAGCGGGCGGCGATGTCGCGCCAGGCCAGCAGCAGGAGCAGGTCGCGATAGCGCCAGACTTCGCCGAGTTCGAGCGAGGCCCAGCCGGACTCGGGAACGATGACGGTGACGTCGACGTGTTCGGGATCGGCGCGAGGCGGCTCCTGCCGCGGGGCCATGTGCATGACGTTGCCGGGGGCTGTGGTTACCGGGTGCATGTTGCCTGAGAGTCCCGGACCGAGGCGACGTCGGCGTCGACCATCATCTGCACGAGTTCGGCGAATGATGTGGTCGGGCGCCAGCCGAGCAGCCGTTCGGCCTTGCCGTAATCTCCCTGGAGCCTGGTGACTTCCGCCGGCCGGCCGAGAGCGGGATCGACGCGGACGGCATCCCGCCAGTTGAGGCCGACGCGTGAAAACGCCGCTTCCAGGAATTCCTCCAGACGCCGCCACTGGTTG
>JAEUIG010000848.1 GCA_016795125.1 Planctomycetaceae bacterium
GGGCTTGTGGACGGATCTCGTGCACTTGATTGTAACTGTCGGTCCCGCGAAATGCCGCGCGGATCAGGTCCGCTTGTGGAACTGGCCGTCCTTCATGACGACGCGCAGATTGCTGCGATCGATGAGAATTCTCGGATTGTCGAGCGGATCGCCGTTCACGAGCAGCAGGTCGGCGAGGAAGCCGGGGCGGATCTGGCCGAGGTCGTCCGGCCGGTCCATCGCCGCTCCGCCATGCTTGGTCATCGACAGCATCGCTTCCATCGGCGTGAAGTTGCAGAACCGGACGAGGTGCTCCAGGTCGAGCGCGTTGTGGCCGTGCGGCGTCAGCGAGAAGCCGTAGTCGCCGCCGCCGAGAATCCGCACACCACGCTTGCGCAGCTCCGCCAGTCCGGCCGCGGCGGCCCGGAGTTCTTCGCGGAAGCCATAGCGCTCAATCTGCGCCTCGCTGAACGCCCCGTTGCCTCCCTGCGAAGCGGTCGCCGTAAAGCCGATGTTCGGGCTGACGAAGACCCAGTCCCTGTTTGCGGCGAGAAGGTCAATCGCTTCCTCGTCGGCGAAGTTCGCGTGATAGATCACCTTCACGCCGTGCTTGACCGCCAGTTTGACGGCGCCGGCGCTGCGGGCGTGCGCGCTCATCCGCTTGCCGTGCGCGTGCACGACTTCGGCGGCGGCCGCGACTTCTGCCTCGCTCATCACCGTGGAGTGCGACGGCGCGTGCGGCACGAACGTGTCGCCCGAGATGACCAGCTTGACGATGTCCACCCCCTCGCGGATCAGCTCCCGCGTGACGCGTCGATAGTTCTCCGGTCCGTCCACGACGATCGCCATTGAGGAAACATGCGGCATGTGTTCGCGCCGCATGTCGCCGAGACCGGCCGTGACGGTCAGCCAGGGAGTCGCCGCGAGGAGCCGCGGTCCCGATATGCGGCCGGCGTTGATCTCATTACGGATGACGACATCGGTGCGCGGCTTGGCGGAAGCGGCGCTGATGCAGCTGGTGATGCCGCAGTCGAGATACAGCCGGGCGTTGTGCATCGCCAGCAGGGTGGTCTCCTCGGGTGGGACCATCCCGATCTCTTCCAGCGTGGCGGCGTTGTCGATGCTCAGGTGCGAGTGCGACTCGATCAGCCCCGGCATGAGAGTCGCGCCGCCCCCGTCAATGACGTCGCAGGTTTCACGGGAAACACTCCCCGCGCCCCGCGAAACGTCGACAATCCGCTCATTCTCGACCAGGACCTCGCCGTCGAAGGGGTCGGAACCGGTGCAGTCGAGGATGCGGACGTTGGTGAAGAGGGTTTTCATTTCATAGTGGGTCGTAGTGGCGTTTAGCGGGGAGCCGGAGGCGACCGCGCTCACTTCAAGTCGGCCAGCATTCGCTTCGCTGCGCTCCCGAGCAGCAGCGTGTCGACCCCGGCGACGATGAGCGTGTATCCCCGGGCGATGAACGGTTTGACCGCGGACGCCGTGACGCCGAAGTAGCCCAGCGGAATCCGTGCCTTCTGGCAGACCTCGGTAAGGCGGTCGATGGCGGCGACGACAGCCGGGTGATCGAGCTTGCCGGTGTGGCCGAGGCTGGCGGAGAGGTCGTACGGGCCGAGCAGGACGGCGTCGATTCCCGGCACCTTGACGATCGACTCGATGTTCTCGACCGCACGGGCATGCTCGGCCTGCACGACGACGCTCACACGTTCGTTGGCCGTATCCATGTAGTCCTGGAACGACATCCCGTAGCCGTGCGCGCGGGCCAGGCCGACGCCACGCGCGCCTAGCGGCGCGTAGCGGGCAAAGCGGACAACGGCCGCCGCCTGCTCGGCGGTGTTGACTTGCGGCACGATAATGCCGTCCGCTCCGAGATCGAGGACTTTCTTGATGGCGACTTCGTTCCCTTCCGGGACCCGGACCAGGCAAGCCGTGCGATCTCCAACGGCCTGCAGGATCGCCAGCAGGTCGGGAGTCTCGAGGGGACCATGCTCGCCGTCGACGAACAGCCAGTCGAAACCGATGTGGGAAAGAATCTCCGCGGCTGACGGGCAGGCGAGGGTCGCCATCGTGCCGAGCAGTTTGTCGCCGCGCTGGAGACGGGAGCGGAAGTCGGTGCGCATGGTTTCGGTGTGTCAATGGTCGCAATTGGGACGGAGGCCTGCATCTTACTTGGATCTGTCAATTGTCATCAGTCATGGGTCAATTGTCATTTGAGACGTAGGGTGCGGCTGGCAGCACCGCACGGTCATGCGGCGGTGCGTCGAGTCGCACCCTGCATGTTGAAACGGTACCGGGGGGGATTTACCATCACTTGTGATTTGAGTCTGCCCTGCCGGCCTGCCTTCGGCGTCATGTTCGCTCCGCCGCAATCGAGTCCGCGATGACCACTTCACTCGGACTGTGCCGACCACTCGTGCTGTGTGGCGTCTTCGGACTGCTCGCAGCGCATGGGGTGGATGCGATTTCGGCCGAATCCGCCCGGCCGCCGAACGTGCTGTGCATTCTGGCCGATGACCTCGGTTACTCCGACCTCGGCTGCTACGGCAGTGAAGTCCGCACGCCGAACCTCGACTCTCTGGCGGCGAACGGGCTGCGTTACACGCAGTTCTACAACACCGCCCGTTGCTGGCCGTCCCGCGCGGCCCTGCTGACCGGGTACTACGCCCAGCAGGTGCGTCGAGACTCGCTCCCGGGACTGGAACGCGGCGACCGGCCGGACTGGGCGCCATTGCTCCCCGCCCTGCTCCGCCCGCTGGGATACCGGTCGTACCATTCCGGCAAGTGGCACATTGATGGGCTCCCGCTGCAGAACGGCTTCGACCATTCCTATGACCTGCGCGACCAGGGACGCTTCTTCAGCCCGCAGCAGCACGCCGAAGACGATGTCCCGCTGCCGCCGGAGGCGCGCGACAGCGGTTACTACGCGACGACGCACATCGCCGACCATGCGATCCGGTGCCTGCGCGAGCATGCGACCGAGCATGGCGACCAGCCGTTCTTCAGCTACGTCGCTTTCACCTCTCCGCACTTTCCGCTGCAGGCGCTGCCGGAGGACATTGAGCGTTACCGCGGCGTGTATGACGCCGGGTGGGACGAGGTTCGCGCGCGACGTTGGGCGCGGATTCAGGAGCTGGGTTTGATCGACGGAGGGCTGTCGCCTGTCGAGCGCGACATTGGTCCGCCGTACGACTTCCCCGAGGCGTTCGCCGCGCTGGGGCCGGGCGAGATTAACCGACCGGTTCCGTGGGACGAACTGACCCCGATGCAGAAGGACTTTCAGGCGACCAAGATGGCGATTCATGCGGCGATGATCGACCGCATGGACCAGGAAATCGGCCGCGTGCTCGACCAGCTGCGGACGATGGGAGCATTCGACAACACACTGATCCTGTTCCTGTCAGATAACGGAGCGAGCGCCGAGATCATGGTCCGCAACGACGGGCACGATCCACAGGCGACGCCCGGT
>JAEUIG010000340.1 GCA_016795125.1 Planctomycetaceae bacterium
GCACGAAGTACGTTTCGGTTTCCACCGGACCGCCGGAGTGAATCAGCTCGCCGGTCTCTGGCAGGTCGAAGTTCCCGGACAGGGCGTTCGACACCGTCACCGACAACGGGCGGTTGATCACGAGGCCCATGGCGCACTCGTCGTTGTGCTCGACAATCAGCACGACCGACTTGAAAAAGTTCGGGTCACGCAGCCGGCAGGCCGCTATCAGAAAGTGACCGCGAAGGGAGTCGGGCATTGCGGATGTCAGCTGCGGATCAAGGGCGAACGTCAGTGATTATAGGACGAACCGCCCCGACGAACATGGCAGATGAGTGTGTATTGGTGTGCGGAGGGGGGCTGCCTGGTGTGACGCCCTCACCCCCCGGCCCCTCTCCCGGGGGGAGAGGGGAGTTTCGCGCTACCGTCCTTTCCCGAGAAACGTTTTGATCGAATCGTAGATCCCGTCCTTGCTGTCGATCTCCGACAGCACCAGGTTCTCGTGCTGGTCGCCGATCTTCCGCAGTTCGCGGATGAAGTCGCCGCTGCCGTATGGGCTTTCGACCTGTCCGTAGCAGAACAGGTTGGAAACCGGCAGCAGGTGTTCCGAGAGGTACTTCAGGCACTCGCGGTTGTCTTCCCCCCAGTTGTCGCCGTCGGAGAACTGGAAGACGTAGATGTTCCACTCGCTGACAGGGAAGTCGCGTTCGATGATCTGCTGCGTCTTCTTGTAGGCCGAAGAGATCCGCGTGCCGCCGCTTTCGCGCACGCGGTAAAACGTGTCTTCGTCGACTTCGTGCGCAACGGCGTCGTGCACGACGTAGCGCCGGGTGACGCCGTCGTACTGGCTCTGCAGCCAGGTGTCGATCCAGAACGCTTCCGTCCGCACGATGTCCTTCTGGTCGTCGGTCATCGAGCCGGACACGTCCATCACGTAGATGATGGCGGCGTTCGCCTGCGGCTCGGGGACGGACTTCCAGCTGCGGAAGCGTTCGTCTTCGGCGGTGGGAATGATGACGGGCCGGCGCGGGTCGTACTGTCCGCTGGCAATCTGCCGCTTAAGCGCTTCCTTGTAGGTCCGTTTGAAGTGCCGCAGCGAATCCGGACCGACCTTGCTGATGGTGGTGTACTTGTCTTTCTTCGACTTGATCGTGTCCTTCCCCTTGGGAAGGATTCGCGGCAGTTCCAGTTCCTGGCCGAGCATTTCCGCGAGTTCGTCGAGGGAGATTTCGACTTCGCGGATGTGGGCGCCCGGCTCGCTGCCGGCCTGGCCCTGGCCGTCGCCCGGATCGCTCCCCTTGCCGATGGACTGCCCGACCTCTCCCTGGCCCTGGCCGGTGCCTCCGGAACCTTTCTGGCCGTGGACGAAGTGCGGAATGTCGATGCTCGGGACCGGGATGGCGACGGTCTCGCGCCCCTTCCGGCCCAGCATTTCGCCGTGATTCACATACTTCCGCAGGTCGCGACGGATGCGTCCCCGGACGATCTCGTTGAATCGCTGGACATCGTGATCGATCGAACGCATGGCGTACGCCGTTGCTGGACTGGCGACCGGTAACGTCCCGATCCGGAACGCCCGCAGCATTCTACGCAACAGCCCGCCCGCCACGAAGGGGAGTTGGAGCGGACAGGCGGTTCCCGGGAGGAAGGTTTTCGACACAAAGCCGCAAAGACACGGAGACGCGCAAAGGACGAATCAGGCTTGCGACATGACAGCGCTGTAGTCGCTCCTGTGCGGTCAAGTTGCCACGTATCGGACGGCCGTGGAGTTTGGTGAGGATTCTTTGCGCGTCTTTGAGCCTCTGTGACTTTGTGTCAATTCAATTGGTCCACGATCAGCGTGCCGATTTGCAGGGAGGCGGTGGCGGCCGGGGAGGGGGCGTTGCCGACGTTGGTCACCCGGCCGGCGTGCTGGATCACGAAGTCGTCGATCAGGTTGCCGTCGGGGCCGAGGGCCTGCGCCCGGATACCGGCGGGAGCCGGTTCGAGGTCCTCGCTGCGCACAGCAGGTACGAGCTGCTGCAGCGCCCTCGTGAAGGCCGACTTGCTGAACGAGCGCGTCACTTCGTCCAGCCCGACGCGCCAGTAACGGGCGGCGAGTTTGAGCAGGCCGGTGTTCGTCATGGACTCCATGAGGTCGCGCGGTGAGATGGCCAGTTTTGAGTAGCCTTCGCGGGCCAGGGCCAGCACGGCGTTGGGTCCGCACTCGACGCCGCCGCGCGCCATCCGCGTGAAATGCACTCCCAGGAACGGGAACCGCGGGTCGGGGACCGGGTAGATCAGGTTGCGGCACAGGTGTTCGGCGTGGGGCTTGAGTTTGTAGTACTCGCCGCGAAACGGCACGATCGGCGCCGCCGGCTTCTCGCCCGTCATGCGCGTCACGGGGTCGGCCTGCAGGCCGGCACAGGTTACCACCCGCCGCGCGGCGAATTCGCCGTTCGCGGTCCGCAGCACCACCGCATCGCTGCGATGCTCGACGCTGCTGAGACCGGCCGACAGCAAAACCTCACCGCCCGCAGCGCGAATGAGTTCACCCAGGCGCGTACAGACGGCGCCGAAGTCGGCGATCCCCGCGTCCGGCACGTGAATCGCCCGCAGGCCGGCGCAATGCGGCTCCAGCTCCAGCAGGCGTTCGCGGCCGATCAGTTCGCATCGCACTCCGTTCGCCTGCCCGCGCTGAAAGATCGACTGCAGTCGCTCGAACTGCGTTTCATCGGTGGCGACGATCACCTTGCCGCAGACGTCGTGCGCGATGCCCTGCTCGCGGCAGAACTCGACCATCGCCAGTTGACCGGTCCGGCAGATCTGCGCGCGAATCGATCCGGGCCGGTAGTAGATTCCCGAGTGCAGTACGCCCGAGTTATGGCCCGTCTGATGCGCCCCGAGCCGCGCCTCTTTCTCGAACACCTGCACGCGCTGACCGGGAAACCGCTGCAGGTAACGGTACGCGGTCGCGCACCCGACGATTCCGCCGCCAATGATCGCAAGGTCGGCAGTGGGGGAGGACATCGGCGGATTTCGGGTTTTCGATTTTGGATCTTCGATTGGAGAACAGCGAGCTGCCGGGTTTATCCCGGCGGTACGGCGGGGCTGAACCCCGCCGCTCGCAGATTCTCATTCGTCCCTCGACTGTCCGGGTTTCCACAGCACATCGCCGTGTGCGCCGGCGTTGCAGGCGCGGGCGGCGACGAAGAGGAGGTCCGAGAGTCGGTTGAGATAACGGAGGGCGGCGGAGTTGATCTGTTCGTGTTCGCTCAGTGCCCAGCCGGCGATTTCGGCGCGGCGGCAGACCGTCCGCGCAACGTGCAGATGCGCGGACGCCGGCGAGCCGCCGGGGAGGATGAAGCTGGTCAGAGGCGCGAGGGGTTCGTTCCACTCGTCGATCCACGATTCCAGACGCTCAACCTGTTGCTCGGTGATCCGCAGCGGGGTGTGCTGCGGCGCGGGCTGTTCCGGAACGCAGAGGTCAGCGCCGAGGTCAAACAGGTCGTTCTGAATCGATTGCAACCGCCCTGAGAACGTCGGGGGCAACTCGGTCAGCAAGGCGACGCCGAGGCAGGCATTGAGTTCGTCCACCGCGCCGTACGCCGCGATCCGCCGGCTGGTCTTCGGCACGAAATCGCCGCTGCCGAGCATCGTCTGGCCGGCGTCGCCGGCTTTGGTGTAGATGCGGTTGAGGTAGACCATGCGGTTGTCGGTCGTCGGATATTGGTTGTCGGTCGGCGCAGCCGATTAGCCGCGACTCGATCAAGGAGCGTGCGTCACTCGAATGCCTCGGCCACTTCCGGGCGTCTCAGGGTGATGATCGCCCAGATTCCCAGCGGCAGCGCGCCAATATAGCACGGGGCGATGCACGGAATGACCGACAGAATTGCCGCGCACCAGGCCAGCCTGCGATTGCGCAACTGATACATCCGCAACGCGCCCGTCGCAATGACGCCGCTGACGATCACCATGACGACCGACCAGAGAATCTGCACGACGATCTGGCGCTGCGC
>JAEUIG010000078.1 GCA_016795125.1 Planctomycetaceae bacterium
GCTTCCTGGCATGCTTCCTGCTGATCCCGCTGCTGACGCTGTTTGCCGACGGCATCGGCATCCTCTCGGGCTGGCTGTTCAGCACGCAGGTGCTGGACATCAACACGTTTCACTACTGGCATCACTCGCGGCAGTTCGTGATGGCGTGGGATGTGTGGAGCGGAATCTTCAAGAGTGTGTTCTTCGGAGCGGCGATCGCACTCATTGCCTGCCATCGGGGTTTTCACTCGAGCGCCGGCGCGGAGGGCGTCGGCCGCGCGGCGACCGAGGCCTTCGTGTACTCGTTCGTGGCCATCCTGGCGCTGGATTTCCTGCTCGGCACGCTGCTGCTCAGGACGTATTACTTCTTGTGGCCGGGCAGCGTGAGTTTGGGTTGAGGCGATTTTGGATTTTGGATTTTGGATTGAGAGGGTTGCGATCTATGAACGAGGCTGAGTTCAAACGACGAACGAAAGCCTTGGCGTTGCGAGTTGTGCGACTTGTGGCCGAGCTTCCAAAGAACGCGACGGCTGACGTCATTGGACGACAACTGCTGCGAGCGGGTACGTCGGTAGGTGCAAACTATCGGGCGGCGTGTCGGGCGCGTTCCACGAAGGACATGCTCTCAAAGTTGGGCATCGTGGAAGAAGAAGCAGACGAAGCAATTTACTGGCTGGAGCTGCTGGGCGACTCCAAGATCGTCAAAGCAAGCCGTCTCAGCGACCTAATTCGAGAATTTAACGAGATACTCGCGATGGTGGTTGCATCCATGAGAACCCTCCGCTCAACCAATCCAAAATCCAAAATCTAAAATCCAAAATCCTGTGTCTCTCATCGAACTCCACAACGTCACGCGCATTTTCGGTCCGCAGACTGTGCTGCGCGACGTGACGCTGCGCGTGCGGCGGGGGGAGACGCTGGCGGTCATCGGCGAGAGTGGCTGCGGCAAGAGCGTCACCATGAAGCTGATGATGGACCTCCTGCAGCCGACGGCGGGCGAGGTGCTGTGGGACGGCCGGCCGGTCCGGGAGCGGAATGATCGCGAGATTGCGCGGGAGCGGCTGCGGTTCGGCTACGTGTTCCAGATGGCGGCGCTGTTTGACAGCATGACGGTGTTCGAAAACGTGGCGTTCGGGTTGCGACAGAACACGAAGACGCCAGAAGAGCAGATCCGTCAGATCGTCGTCGACCGGCTGCGCGATGTCGGCCTGACGGCCGGCGTGTGCGAGAAGAAGCCGGCCGAGCTGTCGGGCGGCATGCGGAAGCGGGTCGGACTGGCCAGAGCCCTGGCGATGGATCCGGAAGTCGTGCTGTACGACGAGCCGACCACCGGTCTCGATCCCATCATGAGCGACGTGATCAACGAGTTGATCCTGCAGACGCGCACCACGCGGAACATCACCAGCGTGGTGGTGACGCACGACATGCAGACCGTGAGGAAGGTTGCGGATCGCGTGGTGATGCTGTTCCCGATTTCACGGCTGCGGCCCGACGAGTCGCAGATTGTGTTCGAGGGCACGGCCGAGGAAGCCTTCGCGTGCGAAGACCCGCGCGTGCACCAGTTCATCCGCGGCGAAGCCCGCGAACGGCTGCATGAACTGGCGGCGGCCTGAGTTCAGAAATGACCAGATGTCGGCATGTCGAATGGGATTCATTCTGACATTCGACATTTCAACATTCCGACATTACTGCCATGAACGAACGACAGCTTCAATTCCGCGTCGGCCTGTTTGTTCTGGCCGCGCTGATGATCTGCACCGCGCTGATCATCGAGTTCGGCGACCTGCAGAAGTACCTGCAGGACAGCTATCAGCTTGCGATCCACTTCGATTCGACGCCCGGCCTGCAGCGCGGAACGCCGGTGCGGCAGAACGGCATCAGCATCGGCAAGGTCGCGGAAGTGCTGCTGGACGAGCAGGCCGGCGGCGTGCTCGTGGTCGTCGACATTCACGCCGACCGGCAGGTGCGGAAAGACTCGCGGCCCGTGCTGGTGTCCACTCTGCTGGGCGACGCCAGCATCGAGTTCTCGGCCGGCGCCAGCAAGGACATGCTGCCACCCAACACGCGCATCGAAGGGCTCGCGGCCGCCGACCCGCTGCAGATGATCCAGCGGATTGAAGTCCAGGTGTCGGATACGCTCACGGCGTTCACCGCCACCACCAACGAATGGAAATCTCTCGCGACCAACGTCAACCGTCTCGTGCAGACGCAGGAAGGGGACCTCGACCTGGTGATCGAGCGCGCGGCGGCTTC
>JAEUIG010000120.1 GCA_016795125.1 Planctomycetaceae bacterium
ACGACGGCCCCGACTTCCATCACTGAAGCGCAGACGATGGTCCAGAGCGGCGCCGAGTACAAGGACACCGGCCATACGGAATGGCCGGACGGTCGCTGTCACCATGAGGGCATCACGACGACTTTGGGTCCCAACAGCATCGTCCCGTATGTCACAGGCGGCGTGACCGTCGACGCGGACTACAACTCGTGGCAGGAAGGCCGCAACGGCGGAGCTGGAAGCCCCACGTATGCGATCATTACTTCGCGCAGCCAGCACGAAGGCATCGTGCAGGTCGCGCTGATGGACGGCTCCTGCCGGTCGATTTCCGAAAACATCGCGCTCTCGACATGGCGCGCGCTCGGCACGCGTGCCGGCTCGGAAATTGTGGGCGAGTTCTAAAGCGTTGCGCATGCGCTCCACTCGCGGAGCGAGTGGAGTGATGGGACGCCGAATGCGACGGTGCGTCCAACGGCAACGATGTCGTCTCGAGCGACTCGCGGAGCGAGTCGCCTACAACGATCAGACTGGCGTGATTGGCAGCGGGTGCCCGGCGACAAATGCCTCGAGTTCCGACCTGCGGAACACACCCGTTGTCGCGCCGGCGGCCTGAACACAGCTGGCGCCCAGCGCGGAACCGAGACTGAGGCAGTCGTCGGCGCTGCGACCGTGCAGTCGACCGTAGAGAAACCCCGCGACGAAGGCGTCGCCGCCGCCGGTCGCGTCCACCTGCCGCACAGCGTACGCGCCGGACCGGACGATGCGTGTCGCTTCGGCCAGCACGGCCCCCTGCGCTCCGCAGGTCACGACCACGCAGCCGACTCCCTGATCGCGGAATCGCTGCGCCTGCGCCACCGGGTCCGTCAGTCCGGTAATGTTCTCGGCTTCGTCGCGATTCGGCAGGAACAGGTCCGTCAACGGCAGGACCGGCTCCAGCATGCGGTCGATGTGATCGAGTGCGCAGACGACATCCAGCACGGTCAGCACGCCGGCCGCGCGGGCCGTCTGGAACAGTCGGGCCACGCGTTCCCCGCTAAGCGCCGCATTGAGGCCGAACCCGCCGACGTAGAGCGCCCGGCTGTTGCGGATCGCGTCGGCGGTCACCTCGTCCCCCGTGAATTCGGCGTTCGCGCCGGCGGCGTGGATGAAGCGTCGATCCTCGCCTCGGACGTTCACGACCATGGTCGTCGCCGTCTGCGCCGTCCGTGAGTAGGCGACCTGGTCACAGGCGACGCCTTCGGACTCCAGCACGGCCGCAACGTGCCGACCCAGCACATCATCTCCCACGCGACCTGCAACGCAGGCACGCAGTTCCAGCCGCGCCAGGTCGACGGCCACGTTCGAGGCGCATCCACCGATCGTGAGGTCGATCCGATCTGTCATCGCCAGCCCGCCGGATGCCGGAATGGCGGCGATCGGCGCGCAGACATGGTCGGCGACAATGATGCCGGCGCAGAGGACGTCGTAGCGAGGCGGAGACATTCGGAAGTTGCAAGTCAGAGGTCGAAAGTCAGAGGTCAGGGTGGTGGAATGACCAATGCATTCGACATTTGGTCATTCTCCCAGTCCTACTGTCCGCTCGCCGCTGTCGGCTGTCCGCTTTCGCCGCCGGCGGCCAGCTGCGTCACGAACGGCGTGATGTGCCCCTCGTACGTGTGCTCTCCGCCGTCGGGGGAGCGTCCCGTGAAAAGTTTCGCCATCTGACCGTCTCGCCCATACACATAGACGGCCGGAATGCCGCCGATCTTCAGGATTTCGTCGTACAGCATGGTCTCGTCGGTGGTGCACAGGATGTTCGTAAACGCCGCCTGCTGTTCCTGCAAAAACGCGACGGCCATCGCGCGACGTTCTGCGTCCGTAGGATCGTCGAGCGACACCGACAGGCAGACGATGTTGTCCGGGTCCTGCTTGCTCAACGTGACCAGTCCCGGAAACGATGCCCGGCAGGGATCGCAGTACGTCGCCCACAGATCGACAACAACGACCTTGCCCTGGTGAGCGGCGATCTGCTCCTGCACGCCCTCCCACGGCAGTTCGACGAGCGAAATCTCACCAGCGGCGGGTGCGGTCGTCGACGCTTCGCCGTCTGCGGCCGGTTCCGTTGCAGGCGGCGGCTCAGTGGCTGCAGGCTCGTCAGTGGGCGCGGGTTCCGTCTGTTCCGGGACTGCTTCGCGCGGCTGCTCAGGGGCCGGTCCGGGTCCGGCCGCCGGATCGCCGGGGGTGATCGACGGCGCACCGGTCGGGTTATCGGCGCCGCGGCCGCCGTTCGGCGCGCTCCCGCCGCCACCGCCGTTTCCGCAACCGCTGAACAGCAAGGCTGTCACCAACAGGCCCAGGGCAAATCCGCGCGGCATTGCATGCTCCATGATCGACAATGAGGGATGGTCGCGTTGCAGGCCAACTCTGCGACGCAACGCACAGTGTACGCGGTGACCCGGACGATGCCACCCGATCGGTTCGATGATTTACACCCGCTGCAGCGATCGCCAGAATGACTGCTCAACCACTGCTCTCCGCCGGCCTCCAAACCTCCTGTGGAAATCATGCGATTCGCTCCGCTGTTGGCATCGTTGATGGTACTGGCGCCGGTCTGTGTTCGTGCAGAGGCGCCGCCAAAGCTGGTGTTGCACGACGGCGACACCATCGTGCTGATCGGGAATACGCTGGCGGAGCGGATGCAGTATTTCGGCCACTGGGAAACGCTGCTGCACGCCCGCTTCCCGGAGAAGAAGCTCGTCGTCCGCAATCTCGGCTGGTCGGCCGATGAACTCACGCTGCGGCCCCGTTCGCTCAATTTCAAGGACCACGGTCACCGGCTGGAGGACCACAAGCCCGACGTGATTCTGGCGTTGTTCGGCTTCAATGAGTCGTTCAGCGGCGAGAAAGGTCTCGAGAAGTTCAAACAGGACCTGGCGAACTTCATCTCCGAAACCACCACGACGAAATACAACGGCGAAGCGCCGCCCACTCTGGTGCTTGTTTCGCCGATCGCTAACGAAGACCTGGCGGAACGGAAGATTCTGGCCGGCCAGTGGAACAACGCCAACATCGCGCTGTACACGGCCGCGATGCGGGACATCGCCGCGCAGCACAACGTGCAGTTCGTCGACCTGTACGAGCCGACGCTGCAACGTCGCGATCCGGCGCAGCTGACGATGAACGGAGTCCACCTGAACGAAGCCGGTGACCGCGTCGTCGGCGCGCTGCTCGACGCCGGACTGTTCGGCTCTCAGACGCCTGCGATGGGAAATCAGGACCGTCTGGCCGCCATCAAACGCGAAGTCAACGAGAAGAACCTGCAGTTCTTCTATGACCACCGCGCGGTCAACGGGTACTACATCTACGGCGACCGCAAGGCGCCGTTCGGCGTCATCAACTTTCCGGCCGAGTTCGCGAAGCTCCGGCAGATGATCGCCGTTCGCGACGAACGCATCTGGAAGGTCGCCGCCGGACAGCCGGTGCCGGAGACGATCGACGACAACGCCACCGGTGAGTTCACGCCGATTGAGACCAACTACCAGAACGAAATCCACATCACGCCGCCGGAGGAAGCCCGGCAGTTGTTCAACCTGCCAGAGGGCTTTGAAGTCAGCGTCTACGCCTCCGAAGCGGATTTTCCCAACCTGCGAAAGCCGGTGGCGTTCACTTTTGACTCCCGCGGCCGGTTGTGGCTCGGCACCAACCCGTCGTATCCCATGTATCTGCCCGGGACGCCGGTCGACGACAAAGTGCTGATCTACGAGGATGTTGACGGCGACGGAAAGGCGGATCACGAGACCGTGTTCGCCCGCGGGCTGCACCTGCCGATCAGCATCGAACTGGGTGACGGCGGCGCGTACGTTTCCGCCCAGCCCAACATGCTGTTTCTCAAGGACCACGATGGCGATGACGTGGCCGACGAGAAGCAGCTGCGGCTGCACGGGTTCGACTCGGCCGACTCGCACCACGCGCTGCACACGTTCGAATGGGGACCCGGCGGCGACCTGTACTTCGGCGAGGGCATCTTCCATCACACGCAGGTCGAAACCCCGTACGGACCACGGCGCGTGAAGGATGCGGCCATCTTCCGCTACGAGCCGCGCACCGAGAAGCTCGACATCTTTACTTCGTACGGATTTGCCAATCCCTGGGGCATCACCTGGGATTACTGGGGGCAGACGTTCGTCGCCGATGCGTCCGGCGGCGCGAACTACTTTGGCACCGCGTTCTCCGGCGATCTCGACTATCCCCGCAAGCACGCGGGGATGAAGCAATTCCTGGTCAAGCAGTGGCGGCCGACCTGCGGCTGCGAACTGGTCTCCAGCCGGCACTTCCCCGAGAACTTCCAGGGCGACTACCTGCTCAACAACTGCATCGGCTTCCAGGGAACGCTGCAGTACAAGGTCAAGGAGGAAGGCTCGGGCTTCGCGGCTGATCCGGTCGATCCGCTGCTCCGTTCGTCCGATCCGAACTTCCGGCCGGTCGACATTCAGTTCGGCCCGGACGGCGCGTTGTACATCCTCGACTGGTTCAACCCGCTGATCGGCCACATGCAGCACAACCTTCGCGACCCCAATCGCGACAAGTCGCACGGCCGCATCTGGCGGATCACGTACAAGGGGCGTCCGCTCGTCGAAGCGCCGCAAATCGCCGGCACGGCCATTCCGCAGCTCCTCGAACTGCTGAAGTCTTACGAATACCGCACGCGTTACCGCGTGCGGCGCGAGCTGCGCGACCGCGACACGACCGAAGTCATCGCAGCTGTCGATGCCTGGGTCGCCGGACTCAAGGCGGACGACCCGCAGACCGTGCACAACCAGTTGGAAGCCCTGTGGGTCAAGCAGACGCACGACATCGTCGACGAGCCGCTGCTGACGTCGCTGCTTAATTCAAGCGAGCCGCATGCGCGGGCAGCCGCCGTGCGAGTGCTGTGCTACTGGCGCGACCGCGTGGCCGATCCGCTCGCAATGCTGCAGGCCCGCGTGAACGACGAGCACCCACGGGTCCGCCTCGAAGCCGTGCGGGCGCTGAGCTTCTATGACAATCAGCAGGCGCTCGACATCGCCGTCGAATCGCTGATCTACGAACAGGACGAATACCTGGAGTACACGCTGAACGAGACGATGACCACGCTGCAGGAGCGCATCGGCACCCCTGCGCCGTAAGGCGCGATAAGCGTCCCGGACGCTTGAAGCGTCCGGGACGCTGAGTGTCACGCTGGCGGCCGGTATTGGCCGTCCGGCCAGCGCTTGCGCCCCCAGTTCTCGAACCAGGTGCGATACCGCGCACAGGCTCCCATCCAGCCGAAGCCCGCC
>JAEUIG010000133.1 GCA_016795125.1 Planctomycetaceae bacterium
CGGCCACATCGACCCGGCCAGCGGCCTCCAGCAGTGCGGGAATGATCTCCGGCGGATGTGAGAAATCGGCGTCCATGTTCAGCACGAGGTCGTACCCGTGCGCCAGGGCATCGCGGAATCCCGCCACGGTGGCGACGCCGAGTCCTTCCTTGGCCGGCCGATGCAACACTCGCACGCGGCGGTCCCGGGCCGCATACTCGTCGGCCAGGACGCCGGTCCCATCCGGCGAATTGTCGTCGATGACCAGCACGTCGGCCTGAGGCGCGTGCTCGTGGATCGCCGGGATCAGGTCCGGGAGATTCGCCCGCTCGTTGTACGTGCACAACGTCACGAGCACTCGCGATCCGGACGACATACGGCACTCAGGGCGGACACGGCCGACGACTGCGGCGTCAACGCCACGTTCTGTAATGGGAGATGCAACGAGACCGGCACTATTCCGGCGCGACTTCGCGGTCGTAGCGACTCTTGCGCGTCTCCCACGTGCTGTTCAGGGTGCGGACGTGCTTGTCGAGGAATGACAGGATTGGCGGTTCAACGGCCGCGGCCGGATTGGCGAGCAGGTCCGTGCCACGGGCATTGGTGTTCGGCCGCAGGAACTCGACGCGGCCCTCGTTCTGCCGGGGTGCTGCAAAAATCTGTTCGAGTCGCTGGGCACTCCCCTTGTCGTCGGCGTCCCGCGTGCCGGCAATGATCATCGCGGCGATTCCCAGACCGGGGTTCTTCAGAAAGTTCGCCGCGCGTGTGCCGTTCACCCGGCCAACGCTCACTTCCGGCGACAGCAGCACCAGCGCCCGCACGTCCTGTCCGCGCGGAGTGCCCGGCGAACCGCCGGGGCCGTCCAGATACGGACGCTGTTCCCAGTCCAGCTTGGCGAACTCCATCGCCACCGGGCCCATGGCGTCGCTGGCAACGATCGCCATCTTGTTGATGTTCAACTTCTTGTTTTCGTGTTCCTCAAGCAGGAACCGATTGACGGCCGGCAGGTCATTCTGGGCCATCCGCACGAAGTCATTGTTGTCGAGCGCTCGCGACTGGCCGTCCCCCAGGCTCTCCCCGTGCTTGCGCAAATCGACGGACACCACCGCGTAGCCAAGTTCGGCAAGCTGCGGTGCGAAGGCCAGCTTGCCCTGCGGAGCGGAACTCTTGTCCCAGATCAGCCGGCTTCCGCCTTCACCGTGCAACAGCACCACCACCGCGGCATTCTCGACGCCGTTCGGGTTCTTGTCCGGATTCGCCGGGTAGTACGTAATGTGAATCGGGAAACCGTCTCCCTCCGCGCGAAGCACCTGCGTGGTGCTGCCGGTCTTCGCGGCCGAACCGGCCGCCTTTTGCTGGGCCAGTGCGGGAGCGGCGCCAAGACAGACTGCCAGGAATCCCGCGATGACACCGCAAATCGGACTCAGGGTCACGGAACGTGGCATCGGTTCCCCTTCCAGACGGTGCTCGAATTCGGGCCGGAAATGTCTTTCAGCAGCCAGTTTACGAGCAGCATCGGAAAGGGTCAATCACGGTCTGAAGGTGCGAAGTGTACGAAGAGTTAAAAAGTACGCAGGGTGTGTGTGCGTCGAACTTTTCCACAGTCCTCATACACCCCGCAAACCTTTCGCACTCTTCGCACCATTCATACCTTTCGCACTTCCTCTTCGTCGGTCAGCTCGGCCTGCATCGTCGCCGGGTCGGCGCCGTCACGGCGGGCGACCTCCGCCCGGCTCAGAATGCGTGATTCCACCAGCCGCACGTCCGCCAGCCGTTCCCGCGGGCGGTCCCGATTCACCAGCTGCGGGAATGTCCACACCGGTTCGACCTGCGCGAAGAAGTCCGCCGGCAGCAGGCCGCCGGCGATCGCGTCGGACAGCACCCACCGCCAGAGCCGGGTGAACTCGGCCGCGAAGAACTGCTGCTCGCTCTGGAATAGTTTCACCGCCGGGCCTTCGGCCACCATCGTCGAAGCAAAGTTCGCGTTCGATGCATCCGAAGTCAGCATGAACTCCGGCAACCCCGCTCCCGCCGCCGTGCACAGCAGCAGCACGCGCCCCAGCGGGACCGCGTCGCTGAAATTGGTATTCGGCTGCAGAAACTGGATGTCCGTGCCGTGGTTCGTCGTCAGGATCGTGCCAGGGCGGACCGGTTCTCGCCGACCGCTCCCCGCGTCCCCCTGCGACTGCCCGTCGGCAAAGGCCGACGCATGCTGGGGCGAACCCTGCACCTTCCGCCACAGCACGATCGACGACTGCAGCTTGCGCGCCAGCAGCTCTGTCTCCACCCACTTGTTGAAGCAGTCCAGCATGTGCAGGATCGGCAGGAACACCGTCACGCCGCGCTTCTGATTGGAATCCGCGCCGATTCGCGTGTGCAGCACGTCGTCCGCATCGATCCGTTCAATCAGCCTCGCCGATGACGGATCGATTCGCAGGTACGCCCGGCGCGACTCGACGTCGCCCGCATCGGTCACGATCCCCTGAGAGTCCGGCGCGTCGGCCGTCGGGCCGATCGCCTCCGGGTCGACGAACCGGACGGCCGGCGGCCACGACGCCGACGGGAACTTCCGCACGAAGCACTCGCCATCGCGCCACGTCCGCCGCGCATGCTCGCGCGGCGAGTAGTGCAGGGCATTGTGTTCGGCGAACTCAGCCCACAGCCGGTCGGCCGTTGCGAGCATCCCGGTCGCCACATCCGCCCGACGGCCGCGATGCGCCAGACTCAGTCCCGGCCCGGTGACGTACGCTTCCAGCAGCCGCAGGATGTTCCGCGCGTGCGGATTGTGGAGCGCAAGGCGGCGCGCCTCGGTGCGCGCGTCGCGCCGCTGCGGTTCATCGAGTCCATGTGCGTCCGAGCCGAGCAGCAGCCAGCGGCCGGGATCTTCCGAGACGTTCGAGGTTGGTCCGGCTTCCGTGAGACCCAGCAGACGCTCGTGAATCACCCGCTGGTAGCGGGCTTTGAGGGCGAACGTGCGCCATCGATCGGCAAGAACAGTCCACATGGGCCGGCGTCTCCAGGAGACGGGCGCAACTGGGAGCGTGCGCCCTTACCCATGAGAAGCAGGTTGCGCGATCGAAGCCGACTGTTCCAGACACTGACCAGGAGCCCGTTTCGAGACTAGTTCGGGGTGGCCGGGGCTGGACCGCAGGGAAGCCCCGGCGCATCGGTGCGAAGGTTTCGCGTTCCTCCAACCCCGGACACCCACTCCCTCAACGTGGATGAAACTCGCTCAAGCGACTCTCTCCGATGGCGCGATCCGGTGAGTGCCCGGGATAGTTCGCGGCGCGGGGCCTGTGCTACTTGTTCAGAATCAGCTTGCCGGACTTCGTTTTGCGGAGCTTGTAGATCTCGCCGTTGTGCAGAATCGCGACCTCGCGATCCCCCTGGAGGAGGTCTTCGGAGCAGAGAGTGCGCAGCGGTTCCGGATTCTGGGGTGGCGGCGTCGGAGATTCATGGTTCATCGACGATGGTGTTCATCAGGTTCACTTTGCCTCCGCGCGGAGGATTCTAATTGTGAGTTGGAGCGATGAGAACACCGATCCGTGCGCACGCCGACAGCCATCTAATTGAAACCGATATGCCATCCGCCGCAACGTACAGCACTGCTTTGATGCGGGAAGTGAGGCCGGGCTAACGATCCCGTCAGTGCACCAGAGTGCAAGGACTACAACGGCAGGGCCAAGACGCGGCACCGCCAAGACGCGGGGCGACCTCCGGTTCCTTACCAAGTCGTGGTCGTCGTGAATTCGCAAATCTTTCGGGAGGTGCGAGCCATGCGACGCGCGACGCTGTCTCGTACAGCGGGCTCGCCGCCGCATGCGTATAATTGGCAAGGATCATTGATGGTCAATTGACGGACGAACAACCGCACGTCACTCTGGAACACAGTGGCATTGCGGCTAACCTATTCGCACGTATACGATTCTTGGCCCACTTCTGATGTCCGACGCAGATACCACCCCGAAAAGCGTTCGCCTTGAAGTTGTTCGGGAACAAGCAGGTGCGCACCCCGAATTCTGTAATCACTTCCTCATTCAGGCTGATGGCGCGGAATTTCACATTCGCTTCTACCAAGTTCTTCCGCCGATAATCATGGGAGAAACTCAGGAGGAGCGACTTGAAGAGGCCAACCGCCTTGAGGGAAGAATTGCGGCAACATGCATTGGCCACGTCGTTTTCGCACGAGACAGAATGCGGGAGTTTATTGAGGTGATGAACGCCTACTCCCTGCCGCGATTTGACGATCCTGTCGTCATCCCAGAAGTGCAAAACGGGGAGTAGTCATGATCCGCTTGTTCAACATGTCGGCCTCAAGCGCCCCTCCGTCTCTCTCCCTCTCGGAGGCACACGGAATGCCACGACACGTCCCGTTTGAGGACTTTCGGAATCCACGCGCAATGGGTTTTGGGGCGGCACACGCGAACCGTCCAGTTGCGATTGTGAAAACCCCTGGCGTGTGTGGTGGCCGAGCTTGCATCGCTGGAAC
>JAEUIG010000145.1 GCA_016795125.1 Planctomycetaceae bacterium
GATTGCGAATAGCAACGACCGCGCCCATCATAGACACGGATTCTTCGGCACGCATCCATTCAAGTCTGTCCAGCAACCCTCAACGATAAACGATCAGCCCCTTCCCATGGACTGGACGATCGGACTCCTCTGCGGCATCGGACTCGCAGCCGCCTGCGGCTTCCGGGTGTTCGTCCCGTTGCTGGGCACGAGCCTCGCCGGGATGAGCGGCCACCTGCAACTGGCCGAAGGCTTCGAGTGGATGTCGACCCCCGCCGCCGCCGTCGCATTCGGCACGGCGACCCTGCTGGAGATCGCCGCCTACTACATCCCGTGGCTCGACAACCTGCTTGACGTCATTTCGACGCCGTCGGCGGCCATCGCGGGCACGATCCTCACGGCATCGATGGTGTCCGACGTCTCTCCGTTTCTCAAATGGACGCTGGCCGTCATCGCCGGCGGCGGCGTTGCCGGCGCCGTCCAGAGCGGCACCGCTGTCATACGCGGCGCGTCCACGATCAGCACGGCCGGCGCCGTCAATCCGCTGCTCTCGACGATCGAACTCATTCTCTCGGCCATCATGACAGTCCTCGCCGTCCTGCTGCCGATCCTGGCATTCGTCCTCCTCGTGCTCATGATCGTCGCCGGCATCTGGATCTGGCGTCGTGGACGCCAAGCCGCAGCGCTGTCGGCCGCCCGAGCCGACGCGATCGAGTGAAATATAAAATCACCACAGAGACGCGGAGTTCGCAGAGAAAGAACAATAAATGCCTCTGCGATCTCCGCGCCTCTGCGGTGAGCCTCTTCCAATCGAAAATCGAAAATCCCCGTGCTCTGGGACCTCCACTGTCATCTTTCCGGCATCGACGGCGACACGCCCGACCTCCGGATGGCGAACCTGATCCGGTTCGCCGACCGCATGGGAATCGAGCGTGTCGTCGTATTCATGGGATATCCGTTCGCGACCGACCCGACGGCGGAGGAACTCCGTGTCCAGAACGACCAGGTGCTGCAGGCGCTCAGCCACTGGCACGATCGAGCATTCGGTTTCGCCTATGTGAGTCCGAAGCACGTCGACGCCAGCCTGGCCGAAATCGACCGCTGCATCCGCAACGGACCACTGGTCGGGATCAAGCTGTGGGTCGCCGGACACTGCAGCGACACTGCCGTCGATGCGATCGTCCAGCGGTGTGCTGAATTGCAGGGAGTCATCTTTCAACATACGTGGAATAAAGCGAACGGCAACCTGCCGGGTGAGTCGACGGCTGAGGACATGGCCGTCCTTGCGGCGCGGCACCCCGCCACGCCGCTGATCTGCGGCCACACCGGCGGCGACTGGGAGCTCGGCATCCGCGCGATCCGCGCTCACCTGAACGTCTCGATCGATCTCGGCGGCTCCGATCCAACCGCCGGCATCGTAGAAATGGCCGTTCGCGAGCTGGGTGCGGAACGGATCATCTTCGGCAGCGACGCCCCCGGCCGCAGCTTCGCCTCGCAACTCGCCAAGGTGAACAGCGCCGATATTTCCAGCGAGTCCAGATCACTCATCCTCGGCGGCAATCTGAAGCGGCTGCTGCTGCCGATTCTGCGCGCGAAGGGCATCGCATGATCGCAGAAGAATGGAACGCGGATGCCGCGGATTGAGCCGGATCAGCGCGGATCACCCGCGTTCCCAAACAACAGAACGATCAGGCTGTCGTGCGACTTGTCGCTTGAATTCATGCTCCCGTTGTCTCATCCGCGTCTATCCGTCTGATCCGCTTCATCCGCGTTCCATTCTTCCGATGATCGACACCAACGTGTACCTGTCCCACTGGCCCTTTCGGCGGTTGCCGCTGGACGAGACGGACGCGCTCGTTGCAAAACTGCGCGCCGCCGGGATTGCGCAGGCCTGGGCCGGCAGTTTCGACGGTTTGCTGCATAAAGACGTCACAGCGGTCAATGCACGCCTTGCCGATGAATGTGCTCGTCATGCCGACCTGCTGCTGCCGTTCGGCGCCATCAACCTTGCGCTGCCGGACTGGCAGGGTGATGTGCGACGCTGCCGCGAGTCGCACGGCATGCACGGCATCCGGCTGCATCCCAACTACCACGGGTATCGACTCGACGATCCCCGGTTCGGCGAACTGCTGACACTGGCCGGGCAGCACCGCCTGATTGTGCAGGTCGTCGTGCGGATGGAGGACGACCGCACGCAGCACCCGCTCGTGCGCGTCCCGGGCGTCGATCTCACGAACCTGGCGAACGTCCTGGCCGCTCAGCCGCAGGTACAGGTCCAGCTCCTCAACAGCGGCCGCGACGTGACGCCGACGCTGCTCCGCGAACTGGCCGAACTGCCAAACGTCTGGCTCGATTTCGCGATGACGGAGGGCGTCGGCGGCGTCGCCCAGCTCGCCGGCGACTTCCACATGGACCGCGTGCTGTTGGGAACCTACGCGCCGTTCTTTCCCGTCGAGTCATCACTCCTCAAGCTCGACGAATCCGAACTCGGCCACACCTTGCGCGACCGATTCACTCGCAAGAACGCCGAACAGCTCACCCGCCTCGCCGGCAAGAAACCGGGACAATGAAGTTGGCGCCTGCCCCTCGATGTTTGAAGTCACAGAAGAATGGCATGCTTCAATTCTTCCTTTGCGACCTTCGTGACCTTCTGTAAACCCTGCTTCTTTTCGACGTGAAAGACTTTACAGAAGATCACGAAGGACACGAAGTTGTATGGTCTCGTGTCACGAGTCGTGTGTGCGTTCAGCCTGTTCCGCGACTTTCTTGTCTGACTGGTTCTCATTGAGTGCGTGATCGGGTGACCAACCGGCGGCGGAGTTTGGTATGATCGCAATCATTCCATAAGCGGCCTGTGTCGCCAAAAGTTTGTGACGGGCAGGTCGACGCTCGCGCCACACCAGTGCTTCCGTTCGGAGAGGCCAAACCGTGCGAATCGCTGTCGCCACTCGCATTCTGGGATTGTTCGCGGCGTTATCGCTCGCGGGGACGAGCCATGCCGATGCGCCGGTCCGGTTCAACCGCGATGTCCGCCCGATCCTGGCCGATACCTGCTTCAAGTGTCACGGTCCCGATTCGGTCTCTCGGCAGGCCGACCTGCGGCTCGATCGCGAGGCGGGCTTGCGCGGAACGACGGGGGAAGGAGCGCCGGTCGTCTCAGCAGGTGACGCGGCGGCCAGCGAGCTGTATCGGCGCCTGATCACCGATGATCCATCGCAACGGATGCCGCCGGCCGATTCCGGACGCACCCTGTCGGCCGAGCAGATCGACACGCTCCGCCGCTGGATCGAGGAAGGCGCCGCCTGGGAAGACCACTGGGCGTTTCTTCCGCCCGCCCGAACGAAACCGCCGGCGGTCAATCAAGCAGACTGGGCGCACAACGGCATCGACCACTTCGTGCTGGCCGAACTGGAACGCCGCGGCTGGTCACCGTCGAGCGTAGCAGCCGACGAAACGCTCATCCGCCGGGTCACGCTCGACCTGACCGGCCTGCCGCCGACACCGGCCGAAGTCCAGGCGTTCTGCGACGACACGCGTCCCGAACGCTACGAACTGCTCGTCGATCGTCTGCTGGCGTCGCCGCGGTTCGGCGAGCACATGGCGGTCGACTGGCTGGATGCCGCGCGATTTGCCGACACCAGCGGCTATCAGACCGACGGTCCGCGCGAAATGTATCGCTGGCGCGACTGGGTCATCGCCGCCTACAATGCCGACATGCCGTTCGATCAGTTCACGATCGACCAGCTCGCAGGCGACCTGCTGCCGAATCCCAACCTTGAGCAACAGATTGCGACCGGGTTCAACCGCAACCACCGTGCGAACTCCGAAGGGGGCATCATCCCCGAGGAGTACGAAGTCGAATACGTGGTGGACCGAGTCGATACCACGTCGTCCGTCTGGCTCGGACTGACGATCGGCTGCGCCCGCTGTCACGAGCACAAGTACGATCCGATCAGCCACGAGGACTACTACCGGCTGTTCGCCTACTTCAACAAAGTCCCGGAGTACGGGCGCGCACTGAAGCTTGGAAACTCTCCGCCCTACATTCCCGCTCCGACGCCTGACCAGGCACAGGTCCTGGAGCGGTATGCTGCGGAGCGCGACGCCGCTGCCGACGCGTGGCGCGCCGTCGAACAGCGGGCCGACGCCGACCAGCGCGCCTGGGAGGAGTCTGCGAAGCTGTCATCACCGATCGAGTGGACGTTGACCGACACGCTCGACTCGCGCTTCCGCCTCGACGGCGGCCTGTCCGATGACGTGGATTTTGAGCGCGTCCTCGAAACCCGCACTGACAGCGCCGTGACGACGGCACAGACCGAAGCCGTCTCCGTCGGCGAAGTGGCGGCGACGTTCACCGAGGGACCGATGGGCGCGGCGATGGAGTTCGACGGCGCGTCGTACCTCAGCACGCCCGGCGCGGGGCGATTCGGATTTCTCGACTCAATGAGCGTCGCCGCCTGGGTACGGCCCGAAGGCGACGCCACCGGCGGCATTGTGTCCCGGATGACGGACGACACCGACACCGAAGGCTGGGCGTTGCACCTGCGCGACGGACACCTGCAGGCCAATCTGGTCAACCGCTGGCTGGATGACTCCATCCGCGTCGAATCCGTCGCGCCGCTGAAATCCGGTGAATGGCAGCACGTCGTCATGACGTACGATGGCTCGCGCTGGGCGGCCGGCGTCCGCATTTACGTCAACGGCGAACAGCAGCCTGTCCGCGTCCTGCTGGACGCCATCAATTCGTCGTTCGTGCGCGAGGAACCGCTGCGGATCGGCTCCGCCGGCAACCGCGAGCGTTTCACCGGTGCGATTGCCGATGTCCGCCTGTACCGCCGCGAACTGTCGCCGCGTGACGCCCAGGTCGTTTCAGCCGTGGAGTCGATCGACGCCATCGCACTATTGCCGCCCGCAGCCCGGACTGCCGCACAAGCCGCCAAGCTGCAGGAGTACTTTCTCACACGCGCGGCCGCACTCGACATCCGGTCTGCCTATGCGGCCCAGCGGGACGCTGCGGCAAAATACGCGAAGTATGTCCGCTCCCTGCCGAACACGATGGTGATGACCGAAACGGGCCAACGGCAGGCGCACGTGCTGATGCGCGGCGCGTACGATAAGCCGGGAGCGGAAGTGTCGCCGGGCGTGCCACAGTCGCTGCTCGGGGGACAACCCGACCCGGGCGGCAATCGGCTCGACCTCGCCCACTGGATCGTCGATTCCTCCAACCCGCTGACCGCGCGCGTCGCCGTCAACCGGCTGTGGCAGAAACTGTTCGGCAACGGACTCGTGAAAACCAGCGAAGACTTCGGCACGCAGGGAGAACCTCCCAGCCACCCCGAACTGCTCGACTGGCTGGCCACCGAGTTCGTCCGCACCGGCTGGGACCAGAAGGCCCTGCTCAGGAAGATCGTCACCAGTGCGACGTATCGGCAGTCGTCATCGGCAAGCCCCGAGAACATCGCCGCCGACCCCGAGAACCGCTGGCTGTCGCGCGGCCCGCGCTTCCGCATGCCGGCCGAAATGGTCCGTGATCAGGCGCTGGCCGTCGCCGGCCTGCTGCAGGACCGCCTCGGCGGACCGTCTGTGAAGCCCTATCAGCCCGACGGCCTGTGGCAGGAAATCGCCAGCGACACCGAGTATGTCCGCAGCACCGGTCCCGATCTGTATCGCCGGAGCCTGTACGCATTCGTGAAACGGACTGTCGCCAATCCCACCCTCGTCGTGTTCGACTCCTCGACGCGCGAGTCCTGCATCCTGCGCCGCACGCGCACCAACACTCCGCTGCAGGCCCTGACGTTGCTCAACGACGTCACGTTTGTCGAAGCCGCCCGCGTCGCGGCGACGCGAGTCCTCGAAGGCACGGCAACCACCGACGACGATCGACTTTCACGGCTGATGGCGCTCGCGACCTCGCGAACCCCCGCGGCGACCGAACTCGATGTCCTGCGGCGCACGCTCGCCGGACATCGCGAACATTTCCGGAACGATCCCGCCGCTGCCGCCGAGTTGATCGACATCGGCGACTCCGCGGCGCCGGCCGACGTGGATCCGGTCGAGTTGGCGGCCTTTACGCTGGTCGCCAGCCTTGTGCTGAATCTCGACGAAGTCATCACGAAAGAATGACGCCATGCACGCACCGAACTCGACCGGCGTGAACTTTGGACGGCGGCACTGCCTGCAGCGCGTGTCGACGTTCGCCGGCGGAGCAGCCCTCGCATCTCTGCTGCGCGACGACGCCACGGCGGCGGCGACTTCCCCTGTCACGGGGGATTCGACGGTCGCGGGACTGCACTTCCCGGCGCGCGCCAAGCGGATGGTCTACCTGTTCCAGTCCGGCGCGCCGTCGCAACTGGACCTGTTCGAACACAAGCCGGGCCTCGCAGCACTGCAGGGAACTGACCTGCCGGATTCCATCCGCCAGGGGCAGCGGCTCACCGGCATGACGTCGTCGCAGGAGCGATTCCCCGTCGCCGCGACGAAGTTCAAGTTCGCCCAGCACGGCCGCAGCGGCGCGTGGGTCAGCGAACTGCTGCCGCACACGGCCGGCATCGTGGACGATGTCTGCTTCATCAAGACGCTGCACACCGAGGCCATCAATCACGATCCGGCCGTCACGTTCCTGCAGACCGGCGCTCAACTCGCCGGCCGCCCCAGCCTGGGAGCCTGGCTCGCTTACGGTCTCGGCAGTCTCAACGACAATCTCCCCGCGTACGTCGCGATGGTTTCCGGCACCGGCGATCAGCCGCTGTACGACCGGCTGTGGGGCAGCGGCTTCCTGCCGTCCCGGTACCAGGGCGTGAAGCTGCGATCCTCCGGCGATCCGGTGCCGTTCCTGTCGAACCCGGCCGGCATCGATCCGATGGCCCGTCGCCAGATGCTCGACGGTCTCGCCGAGCTGAACGGGCTGCGGCTCGAAGAAACCGGCGATCCGGAAATTGCCACGCGCGTCGTGCAGTACGAAATGGCGTTCCGCATGCAGTCGTCGGTCCCGGAACTCGTCGACATTTCACAGGAACCGCAGAGCACCTTCGATCTCTACGGCGAACAGGCGCGGAAGCCCGGCACGTTCGCCTACCAGTGCCTGCTGGCGCGGCGGATGATCGAGCGCGGCGTGCGGTTCGTCCAGCTCTTCCACCGCGGCTGGGACCAGCACCGCCACCTGCCGAAGCTCATCGTCGAACAGGCGCAGGTGACCGACCAGGCCTCGGCTGCGCTGGTGATCGACCTGAAGCAGCGGGGACTGCTCGACGACACGCTCGTCGTCTGGGGGGGCGAATTCGGCCGCACCGTCTACTGCCAGGGAGCATTGACTCCCGACGACTACGGCCGCGACCATCATCCGCGCTGCTTCACCGCCTGGCTCGCCGGCGGCGGCATCAAGCCCGGCATCTCGCACGGCGTAACCGACGACTTCGGCTACAACATCGTCGAGAACCCGGTCCACGTCCACGACCTGCACGCCACGTTGCTGCACCTGCTCGGCATCGACCACGAACGCCTGACGTTCAAGTTCCAGGGCCGCGACTTCCGGCTCACCGACGTCCACGGCGAACTCGTCCAGCCGATTCTCGCGTGAGCCCTCGCCGCACATCACGAGCCACGGGGTTTATCCGGCTTTGCACAATAATTCAGGGGACAGGCAAAGCCCATTCGACTGGTCTGTCCGTCAATTGTTGTCAGCCGGCAGAATCGCGAGCGAAGCAGCTCTCCCTAGCGCCAGATTCACCACGGAGGACACGGAGACCACGGAGAAGAACCAGGAGTTGAGCGCTTTTTCTCAGTGTCCTCCGTGTCCTCCGTGGTGAACTTCCTTCCTTTGCGGAGGTTGGCGCGGCTGACAATGCTCAATGGACGGAGC
>JAEUIG010000174.1 GCA_016795125.1 Planctomycetaceae bacterium
GTGACTTCGAAATCCAGGCTGAAGAACTCACGATGGCCGACGATATAAGCGACCGGCTCGGAGGCCGCCCGCCGCTGCACCATTTCACGCATTTGTGCGCGGATCGATTCCGCCAGCGGCTCGTCGTACGCGGTATACAGCTGGATGCGCGGGCAACGGCGCGCATGCGCCAGCAGGACTTCCGCCTCCAGCCGCGGGCTTTCGCTCCCCTTTTCACGCAGGTATCCGCTGGTCCATTCAAGGACGCGGCGGATTGTCCACGCACCGTCGGCGGGCGTCGATGTGGATGGACGTGTCGTCATTGCGTTCCTTCAAGGACGAGTCGCGTTTGCAAACTCCGTGTCGCAACGTCGCTTGCGGTTTCGCGGCCTCACTTCGACACAGCAGCTCCGGCGTCGCCCTGCAGGCGCTCCTGGCGATCGAATTCCAGCAGCGGCTTGATGAGTTCGTCCAGGTGGCCGGCCATCACCTGGTCGAGCTTGTACAGCGTGAGTCCGATGCGGTGATCGGTCACCCGGCTCTGGGGAAAGTTGTATGTGCGGATGCGTTCGGAACGGTCGCCGCTGCCGATCAGTGTGCGGCGCTGGGCGGCGCGCTGTTCCGCCACTTCCCGCTGCTTGGCCTCGAGCAGCCGGCCGCGGAGAATGCGCATGGCCTTGGCGCGGTTCTTGTGCTGGCTCTTTTCATCCTGCATCTTCACGACGATGCCGGTCGGGATATGCGTGATGCGGACGGCGCTTTCCGTCTTGTTGACCTTCTGCCCGCCGGGACCGCCGGCCCGCATGGTGTCGACCTGCAGGTCTTCGTCCTTGATGTCGATCTCAACGGCGGTGGCTTCCGGAAGGACGGCCACGGTGGCGGCGCTGGTGTGGATGCGTCCCTGGGCCTCGGTTTCCGGAACACGCTGCACGCGGTGGCCGCCGCTCTCGAACTGCAGTTCGTGAAACGCACCTTCGCCGGTGACCGAGAACGTGATCTCCTTGAATCCGCCGCGCTCGGCGGGGCTGGATTCCATCAGCTCGATCTTCCAGTTGCGCCCCTCGATGTAGTGCGAATACATCGAGAACAGGTCGCCGGCAAAGAGGGCAGCCTCGTCGCCGCCGGTGCCGGCACGGATTTCCATGATCACACCGCCGCGTGTGATGGAATCCCCGGCCGAGACCAGGTCTTCGAGCTCGACCGCCAGTTCGGCGCGCTGCGACTCGAGTTCCTTCAATTCGGATTCGGCGTACGCCCGCGAATCGGCGTCCTGCTCTTCGGCGATCATCTGCTTCGCCGCGGCGATGTCGGCTTCCAGCCGCTTGAACCTCTGCACCGGTTCGGCGACGCGTCTCAGTCCGCCGTACTCGCGCTGGACTTCCACCATCCGCGCAGGATCGGACAACACGGCCGCGTCCTGAAGCTGCAGCTCCAGGTCGAGGTACCGTTTCAGCTTGGTTTCGAGGCTGGGGAACATCGTCGTGGGAGGTAGGGTGAGCGCAACCGCGAACACAGTCCGGCGAGGTTGGCCGCCGCTAATGAAAGTGCGAACGCCACGGCGCTGTCTTTACGGCTCTGGGTGGCACGTCCTGACGAAGGAAGGGCGTGGCGCGCCTTGCACCGACGCTCACTATCCCCCAGATTCTCTGAAGCGACATCGACGCGGGCACCACAATCGCGCGACGCTCGCCATGCCCTTCGCTTTGATCAGGGCGTGCCACCCGCGAGAGGCAAAAGCACGATCGCGTCGGGTTCGCCGGGCGGCCGAACAACTCCAATGTCGGGGCGCGGCGCATCGCGAGACGATCCCTTCCCTGGATCGGGGCGGTCACAGGAACGCAGTCGCAGATCAATTCGCGGAAGCGAACTATTCCGCTTCCTTCTTCTTGGCCCAGCCGTATTTCTTCTGGAACTTCTCGACGCGGCCGGCCGAGTCGATTAGCTTCATCTTGCCCGTGTAGAACGGGTGCGACGCCGAGCTGATATCGACCGTGATCAGCGGGTACTCCTTGCCGTCCTCCCACTTGATCTTTTCCTTCGACGTCATCGTCGAACAGGTCATGAACTTGTAATCCGCGCCGATATCGTGGAAGACCACCGGGTGGTAATCGGGATGGATGCCGTCTTGCATGTCGCTCTCGTCAATCGCCGCCGTGAGTGCTGATTCCTCCGCGCGCGGTTCCACCACGGACCCGGCACCGGGACAGGAAGTCTATATGCCGCAGGCAGAAAGAGCAAGCTGAACGGGTTGTCGGTTATCAGTTATCGGTGGTCGGTCACTCTGTATTGCCGCGAGTCGAAGACGAGCGTTCCACGTGTCGCAGTTCGAATTCCATCTTGATGCCATCGATCCAGCGAGCCGGGCCCGGGTGGGGCGGTGGGTGACGCCGCATGGAGTGGTCGAAACTCCGGCGTTTATGCCCGTGGGGACCCGGGCGACCGTCAAGGGCGTGTGGCCGTCCCAGCTGAGGGACGCCGGCGCCAAGATGATCCTGGCCAACACATATCACCTGGCGCTGCGCCCCGGCCCGGAAGTAGTTCGCGACCTCGGAGGGTTGCACCAGGTCATGGGCTGGGACGGGCCCATCCTCACGGACAGCGGCGGCTTTCAGGTGTTCAGTCTGGCCGACCTGCGGAAGCTGGACGACGACCGGGTCGTCTTTAAATCGCACATCGATGGCAGCCTGCTGGAGATGACGCCGGAATCGGCGGTTCGCATTCAGGAACAGCTGGGCGCCGACTGCATCATGTGCCTCGACGAGTGCCCGGCGCACGATGTCGGCCCCGAGAAACTGGCGGCGGCGGTCGATCGCACCACCCGGTGGGCCGCCCGCTGCCGCGACGCCCAGCAGCGGCCCGACCAGGCGCTGTTCGGCATCCTGCAGGGTGGGACCGATCAGCGGCAGCGGGAACGCTCGGCCGAGGGTTTACTCCCGCTGGATTTTCCCGGGTACGCGATCGGTGGCCTGAGCGTCGGTGAGCGGCCGGATTTGATGTATTCGACGCTGGACTTCACCGTGCCAATGCTGCCGGCGGACCGGCCCCGTTACCTGATGGGGGTCGGCCGGCCGATCGACCTGATCGAAGGCGTGCTGCGGGGAATCGACCTGTTCGACTGCGTGATGCCGACCCGCAATGCCCGGAATGCGACGGCGTTTACGAGCCAGGGACTGGTCAAAATCCGGAATCTGGTGCACCAGCGGGACCAGTCGCCGCTGGATCCGAAGTGCGATTGCGCCGCGTGCCGGGGCTTCAGCCGCGGTTACCTGCGGCACCTGTTTCTGAGCAACGAGATGCTGGGGCCGATGCTGCTGTCCGTGCATAACATTACCTACTACCAGCGGCTGATGCGGGAGTTGGGGGAAGCGATCCGCTCCGGACAGGCCACGGACTTCCGTCGTGCTCACCTTGCTGGTTCGATTGACGCAACCTAAGATACGGCCCGTCTGCAGGACGGGGTGCGGAGCGTCGCAACCGGTTGGCACGACATGGAGTTTGGGCGAAGCGGCCGAGCGGCCCTCGCAATCGTCATTCGTCGTGCGCGCGGGTCCGCTGAGGCTGCCGCCGTTCTGGGGCGCCGCGACGCTGGAACACACACGGTTTGAGATGAATCTGAACGAAGTATTGCTGCTGGCGGGCGAACAAGCACCCCAGGGAGGCGCCGATCCCGGCTCCATCTGGCCATTGCTGCTGCCGTTTGCCGTCATCTTCCTGATGTACCAGTTGCTGATCGCCCGTCCGCAGAGGTCTCAGCAGAAACAGCGGGACGAGATGCTGAAGCAATTGAAGAAGAACGACCCGGTGGTGACCATTGGAGGCATCCTCGGAACGGTCGCCAACCTGTCGGATGACGGCACGGAAGTCACCCTGAAGGTCGACGACAATACCCGGCTGCGGTTCCGCCGCGACGCCATCCGCGAGGTCGTAGTCAAGAATCCGCCCGCGGCGACCACCCCTGCGGCCCCCGCCAAATCGTGATTGCTGGAAGTCGAAACGGACGTCGCACCGCAATCCGGCTGCGAACAGAGAACACACCACCGACCAGGCCAAGTGCTCAATGAATCTGTCAATGATGCCTGCACTGCTGCTCGCGTTTCAGGACACGGTTTCCAAGTCGGCTGACGGCGCCGTTGAGGCTGCGGACACCGTGGCCACGCAGACGACCGCCACGGCCGCCGACTCCAGTGCCAGCGGCTGGGTGCTGTTCCTGGTCGTTGTCGCCATGCTGGTCCTGCCGTTCGTGATCGGCCAGGCGCTGGCCAAGGCCATGCGGCTGAAGGACCTCAGCTTCAAGTTCGGAATCGTCCTGTTTTCGCTCACGCTCGGTCTGGCCCCGTTCGTGGCCCAGAAGCTCGCCGGCCATCCGTTGTCCGATGCCTTGAACTGGGGCATCGATCTGGCCGGCGGAACCAATATGGTCTTCGCCGTCGATCATCAGGGAGCCGAAGATCTCCAGAAGTCCGTCGATCCGAACACCATGCAGAGAATGGTGGAAGCGATTGGCCGGCGAGTGAATCCCAGCGGCACGGAAGAAGTCACCGTCCGTCAGGTAGGGCGCGATCGGATTGAAGTCATCATCCCCGGTGCCGATCCGGAGAAGGTCGACCGGATCAAGCGGCAGATCACCAAGCTCGGCAGCCTGGAGTTCGGTCTGCTCGCCAACGAGTACGAGCACTCCGCGCTGATCCAGGAAGCCAGGTCGCTGCCGAACAACGTCGACGAGCTGCGGCGTGGAAACGTGCTCCGAGCCAAATGGCGGGCGCCCGGCGAAGATCCGAAAACCAAGGAAATCAAGCCTGTCAGCGAGGAATACGGAGTCGCGGCCCGCACCGTGGAGCGCGGCGGCAAGTCGGTGCGGCAGTTCCTCGTCGTGGTCGAGGAGGACCCCAAGCGTCGCATCACCGGCCAGTTGCTGCGGCGGGCCTTTGAGGAAATCGGCCAGAGCGGCGCGCCGGTCGTCGGCTTTGAGTTCAACACGCAGGGGGGCTACCTGTTCCAGCGGCTGACGGCCGCGCACATGCCGAAGGAAGGGGCCGGATACAAGACGCGCCTGGCCATTCTGCTCAACGACGAGATTCACTCGGCGCCGTCGATCAACGACATGATCGGCGCCCGCGGCATCATCGAAGGCGATTTCGATGCGGCGGAACTCAACGAACTGATCAACGTGCTCAACGCCGGTGCGCTGGACGTGCCACTGTTCCCGGAACCGGTCAGCGAATTCACGGTCAGCCCGCTGCTGGGCATCGACGTGCAGACCCGCGGCATCCGCGCGATCCTGATCGCCACGGTCGCGGTCTTCGTCGTCACGGCCGGTTACTACCTCATCGCGGGGGCCGTGGCCGACGTCTGCCTCGCGCTGAACATCATCCTGCTCATGGGCTCGATGGCCCTCATCGATGCCACGTTCACGCTGCCCGGCCTCGCCGGCGTTGCGCTGGCAATCGGCATGGCTGTTGACGCCAACGTGCTGATCTTCGAACGCATGCGTGAGGAGCAGCAGAAGGGCTCCAGCCTGCGGATGTCGATCCACAACGGCTTCTCGAAGGCGTTGTCGGCGATCATCGACTCCAACGTCACGACGATGATCACGGCCATCGTGCTGTACATTTTCGGCTCCGAGCAGGTGAAGGGCTTTGCCGTCACGCTGTTCATCGGCCTGGTGTGGAACATGTTCTGCGCCGTGTATGTCGCCCGGCTGATCTTCGACGTGGCCGAGCGCAAGCGGTGGCTGAAGACAATCAGGATGTTCTCCCTGATCGAGCCGCAGAACGTGGACTTCGTCGGGAAGACCAGGCTCGCCGTGGGCGGCAGCCTCCTGTTGATGGCGGTCGGCCTGGGCGCGCTGTTCCTGCGTGGTCGGGACAACCTCGACATCGATTTCCGCGGCGGATCGATGGTCACGTTCCGGTTTGAAGGCGATGCGCCGTCCTCCGACGAAGTCCGGGAGGCGCTCGATAAGCAGTTTGAATCGTCCATTTCCCTCGAGAGTCTGAGACTATCGGAAGACGCCGGCGCCGGCGACGTGCTGTTCCGGCTGCGGACCGTCGAGGACAATGTCGAGGAGGTGGGCAAGCAGGTCGTGGCGGCGTTCGCGGATTCGTCGCATCACCTCGTGCAGCAGTCGCTGCAATACGGGGATGTCGCGCCGATTCCCGCCGAGGCGCCGGAAGGCACGCCGGCCAACGACTTCGCCGGCGGAGAACAGGTCGAAGTCACCCTCGCTCAGCCGATCCTCGCCGCGTCCCTGTCCGAGCGGCTGGTAGACGGACTGCAGAGCCTCCGGCCGGCGGGGACCGACGCTTCGCCATATCCGGACGCCACGGACCTGCTGAGAGTCACACCGAAGGAGGGTGAATCCACCGACAAGGCGAGCGTCTTCGTTGTGGAAGCGCGTCAGTCGGTCGCCGCGGACGACCTCAAGTCGGTGCTCGCCGAGTCGAAGCAGCAGTTCGAGAGCGAACCGGCGTTCGAGGAGAAAACGACCTTCGATCCGGCCGTCGCCGGCGACACTCAGCGCAGCGCCTTCGTGGCGGTCGTGCTCAGCAACCTGGCGATCATTTTCTACCTGTGGTTCCGCTTCCACCAGGCGCAGTTCGGCATCGCTGCCGTGGTCGCCGTCATGCACGACGTGATGATTGTCCTCGGACTTGTGGCCATCGGGGCGTTGCTCAGCAACACTCCGGTGGGTCCGTACCTCGGGCTGACCGACTTCAAGATCGACCTGTCGATCGTCGCCGCCTTCCTGACGATCATCGGCTATTCGCTGAACGACACGATCGTCGTGTTCGACCGCATCCGCGAGGTGCGCGGGAAGAACCCGGCCATCACCGAGCAGATGATCAACCTGAGCCTCAACCAAACCCTGTCACGCACGTTGCTGACCTCCAGCACGACCCTGATCGTGCTGCTCATCCTGTACGTCTTGGGCGGCGAAGGGGTGCACGGGTTCTCATACTGCATGTTCCTCGGAATCATCGTCGGAACATTCAGCTCGATTTACATCGCCAGCCCGGTCCTGCTGTGGCTGGCGCGTCGCGAACTGGCGACGAACGCCCGCAGCCTGCGGCCGGTGACGGCGGGGTAGCGAACGCCGTGCGACTTCCTGCTGGTCAGTCCGCCAGCAGGAAGCCGATGAACGGCTCGGACTCGTAAAACACCTTGCCGCCGTGGGCCAGGCCGGCGATGACGACGATCTCGGCCGTCCCTCCGAGTTCCTCGTAGCGTCGGGCAAGTTCCGTTGAGTTCGGCTCCATCGGGACCAGCTCATCCTTGTCCCCGTGGATGTGCAGGATGCGGACGCCCGCTTTCGCCAGCGGCTCGAGATTGTCGATCGGGTTGAACTCGGCGATACGGCCCGTCAGCTCGTCCAGCGTCAGGTTGTAGCCCAGCCCGGGATCGGGATAAGTGATGACCTGCGGGAGCATGGGCCAGGTGCGGAAGTCGGTCGCCGGGTAGATGCCGGCAATCTTGTCCACGCTCTGGGGATGCCGGAACGCCCACGCGTAGGCGATGAGTCCGCCGTTGCTCTGTCCAATCAGCCGCACCTTGGGATTCAGGCCGTAACGCTCGAGCAGGAGTTCATAGAACTCCTGAAAGACTTCCGCGCCGGTCGGGCTGCCGCAGGACGTGCCGACGTTCACCCCCGCGACATGGAAGCCGGCGGCCAGCAGCCGCTCGACATACATCCGATGCTCGACCTCGCCGCCGTCGCGGCTGATCCCGAGCCAGTACGGGGCGATCCACACCCAGCGTTTCCCGGGGTCGACCGTGCCGGTCGGCGTGATGAGATACGCCGACCGGTCGCGGACGGTCAGCGGAACCAGCGCGCCGGCGTCATACATCCCCGAAATCTGTGGCTGCGCCGGCTCCGCTGCGGCCGCTGCCCCCAGGCATCCGGCGACACAGAATCCGACAACGATCAATGCAGGAATGCGTATAGGCATGCGAGCAGGAACTGGCCGATCGGTTGGCTGATCATCCACGAAGTCATCATCCCATTGATGGCGAATACGACGACTGGTGCGGCGTCAGGTCATGATGCCGGCGATCGGTTCGCCGTCCGCGAGCGTGTGCGGGCGATTGAGGTGGTCGAGGATGCGCGTGGACGGGTCCACGCCCATGATGCTGTAGATCGTGGCGGCGATGTCTTCCGGCGTCACAGGGTTGATGGCCGGCTGTGCGGCGAGTGCATCGGACGCGCCGTAGACGATGCCTGGCTGGACGCCCGCGCCGGCGAACAGCGCCGTGTACACGTGCGGCCAGTGGTCGCGGCCGTCGGCGTTCGCGCCGGCTGTGGACGTGACCTGCCCGAGCTTTGGGGTGCGACCGAACTCCGCGAGCGCGACGAACAGCGTGTCTTCCAGCAGGCCGCGCTCGGCGAGGTCTTCCAGTAGTCCGGAGATGGCCAGATCGGTCGGCGGACAGAGGCCGTTCTTGAGAGAAGGAAAATGATTCTGGTGGCCGTCAAACGCCTGACCGCCGGCCCATACGCTGACGAGCCGCACACCCGCCTCGACGAGCCGTCGTGCTAACAGGAGCGACTGGCCCAGGTGCGGCATGCCGCCGCCGCGGGCATCGGAAACCGGCTTCGGCAGTCCGTAGCGCTCGCGAACTTCGGGCGACTCATCGTCGAGACGGAATGCGCGCCGCGCCTCTGAGCTGGTGATCAGGGAGAACGCTTTCGAATAAAACCCGTCCAGCCGCTCGGTCTGCGCATGATCGCCAAAGGCGGCGATCGAACGATCGAGCGTGCGCCATAGGTCGCGGCGGCGATCGAATTGCGCTAACGACAGCCGTTCTTCCAGACCCTGCACGTGGAAGTCGGCCTGGCTGGCGTCGCCGGCGATGAACGGGTCGTATGCGCTGCCAAGAAATCCGCCCAGCACGCCCGGAATAAAGTCGCCGCAGTTGAAAAACTGCTTCGGCAGATGGACGTAGGGAGGCAGCGGCTCGTCAATCGGCCGGAGCTTGGCCAGCACTGAGCCGTAGGGCGGTGCGTTCGACGGCGACGGTCCGCGAATG
>JAEUIG010000207.1 GCA_016795125.1 Planctomycetaceae bacterium
TCAATGACATCTCGATAACTGCGGACTTCCAATGACGTGATCACTGCCAGCCCTGCTCGTGTCACTCCCCGCGTCATTGCCGCCGGCAGGCAGGAATCTCTGCCGCTGGAGATGCTCGCGGAGGAATTCTGCGCGAAACACGACGTGGGCTGCCTGCTGATCCACGGCGGCGAGGGGCAAGGCAAAACAACGGCGCTGGCCCACCTGGCGGCCACGCTGCCGAACGCCGACGAGATCGTATTCCTCGACGAGCCGCCGCTCGACGAAGTCAGGGCGACCGCGGAGCGCGCGCGGGCGATTGTCGCCTGGAAGCATGACAAGTCCGGACTCAAGGCCTGGCATTGCCGACTTTCACCCTGGTCGCGCGATGATCTGATCGAGTATCTGCTGGCCGCACACCCTGCAGAATGCCGGTCGGTAATGTCGCGGCTGCAGTTGCCCAACATGGACAAACTGCACGCGTCGCCGGCCTTCTGGACGATCCTGCTCGACTCCATGGCGGCCGACGAAAAACTACACGGCTTCCAGCGGGTCGTGCGGCATTGCTGCCATGAGCGCGTCCCCGATCCGCATCTTCGCGACAAGGTGCGGTGGCACTGTTTGTCGGAGGCACTGTCGCTGAACGATCAACGCGAATTGGAGCAGGAGCTGTCGACGCTGCTGCCACGCGACTCCCGGCTGTTTATGAGTTCCGGTTACGTCAAGCGAATCTTCGCTGTGGAACAGGCGATCGAGGGGCTGCAGACCGAGCACTGCGCCGAGCTCTTGATGTCGCGTTGGCCGATCAAGCTCATTGAAGCGGTTGCCGTGCATGTGCAGGCCGATTCGGAAACAGCGCAGGCCATCCGCGACGCGCTGAACGGGCCCAACTCGCGGCTGTACGCGATGGCGGCCAGCCTGCTGCTGCGGATCGACCCGAACTGGCGGCCTGTCCCGTCAATGCATCAGAAGGGACTGGCCGGCGCCTTCCTGCAGAACGTCCGCTGGGAGGGGTGCGACCTGGCGGGATTCGTTTTCACCGAGACGGTATTGAACAGCGCCGACCTGCGTCGGGCCGACCTGTCGGACGCTTCGTTCACTCACGGCCGGCTGGTTGAGACGCAATTGACCGGTGCAATCTTGAAATGCGCGAGGTTCATCGAGGCTGAGCTGTACGGAGCCGATTTGAACAACGCAGATTGCCAGCGCACGTACTTTCAGAAATCGAGCCTGCAGAATGTCGTCGCCTGCAGCGGAAATTTCGACGTCGCAGAGTTGATCGACACGAACTGTAGCCATGGCGACTTCCGCCAGGCGAATTTCCGCTCCGCCACGTTCACGGACGTGGAACTGTCGGACTCCGATTTCAGCGACGCCGATTTGACCGGCGTCGCGCTTTTGGAGGGCGACCTGCGGACAACGGAATTCTCGGGCGCAAAACTGGAGCTGGCGCAGCTCCATAGGATCAACATCGAGGATGTGGAGTGGTCCTCCGTCGATTTCTCGCAAGCTGTTCTGACGGGGGCGAAGTGTACCGGGTCGATCCTGCACCGGACATCATTCCGCGGCGCGATTCTGCTGGGAGCCGAACTGGGTGAAATCCACTGGGAGGAGGCAGACCTCCGGGACGCCGACCTGCGCGATGCGACCTTCCACCTCGGATCGAGCCGCAGCGGACTGGTTGGCAGTCCGATTGCCAGCGAAGGGAGCCGCACCGGCTTCTATACCGACGAATCCACTGAGCAGTATTTCCAGGCGCCAGAGGACATTCGCAAAGCCAACCTTCGAGGGGCCGACCTGCGGGGAGCGAGGATCGACGGCGTCGACTTCTACCTGGTCGACCTGCGCGGGGCGCAACTCGATCCGCACCAGCTTCAACAGTTGCGGGGTACGGGAGCGATTCTGGACCCCGACTGATTGCCATCGCGGTTGTCGCAACACGAATAGCTCAAGACCGTTACGGAAGCACCCCTGACTGGCCGCGACCGTAACGGAGCGCAACCAGCGTCCATTCGCTCCTTGACAGTCGCGGCTAGTCAGAGCGACTTGACCCGCGGACGTGCGGCAATTCCGGCCGGCGAACCGGATTTCTCCCACGACGCGCATCGAGGACGCGTATTTCACGCCGGGACAGGCTCCGCGCTCTTTCGATCCGCACCGGCGGCAAAGTTGCGACCGCCTGCCTCCGGGCGTGGCACATGGTCGGATTGACGAACAGACTTCGAGACAGGCTGGATGCGGCCCAGCGGCACTATGAGTCGTGCCGGTTGTGCGAGCATCGCTGTGGCGTGCGTCGAAACGCCGGTGAGCGGGGCGTCTGCAAGGCGACCGACACTACGCGGGTGTTCCGGCACCGCGTCGAATACGGGGAAGAACTGGAGATCATCCCCTCGCATCTGTTCTACCTGTCGGGATGCGATCTGCGGTGCGCATTCTGCATCGCGGGCGCGAACGCTTTTGACCCCGGTCGTGGCGAGGAACTGACGCCGGAGCTGTTCCGCACGGCGGTCGCCTGGGGGATCGAGCAGGGAGCACGCACGCTGCAATGGGTCGGCGGCGAGCCGACCATTCACCTGCCGCGCATCCTGCAGGTCATGTCGAGCTGCGACACGCTGCCGCCCATCGTCTGGAAGTCCGACTTTTACGGCACGCCGGAGGCGTTTCACCTGCTGGACAGCCTGGTCGACACCTACATCGCCGACTTCAAGTTCGGGAACGACGGTTGTGCGCAGCGAATCGCGAGCGTGGACAATTACGTGGCGATCGTCACCCGCAACCTGCAGACGGCCGCCCGGCAGGGCAATCTCATCGTGCGGCACCTGCTGCTTCCCGGTCATTTCGACTGTTGCTTTGTGCCGATCTTGCAACAACTGCGGCGCGCGCTGCCGGGCGTCAAGTTCAGCCTGCGGGACG
>JAEUIG010000286.1 GCA_016795125.1 Planctomycetaceae bacterium
AGGCCAATACGTCACGGTATGGGACGCCATTGGCGATCTTCCTGAACTTGAGCCCGGCCAATCGAAGGAAGAATACTCATATCCGGCGATCACGGACTACCAGCGCAAAATGAGACGGGGATCCAGTGGCCTGCAAGGACATTTCGCCAGCAAGCATCCAGAGCATCTTGTAAACGCTATTTCCCACATCCCTGACGGTGGAAACCGCAAGTCGATTCCCAAGCGATTTCAGCCGGCCAGCGGGTACCACAACAGCTATTCACGACTGCACAGTAAGTCGCCGGCAGTCGCCGTCACCCAAAACATGGGCAAGCCCAGCGGAACGCGATGCATTCACCCCTTTCAGAACCGCGGGCTTACTGCGAGAGAGGGCGCGCGTCTTCAGGGGTTTCCGGACACATTTCACTTTTGCGGCGGGATGATGAGCCAACGACTGCAAATCGCCAATGCTGTCAGCCCAATTCTGGCTCGCGTTTTAGGCAGGGCCCTCGCCGACGAGCGATCTTGGTCCGAGCCCGCGCGTCGTCCACGAGCGATGCGTGTCGCGACGCTACCATTCACCGGATGAGCGGTACGGAGGACCGGTGAACTCCAACTCCCTTAGCAGCCCTGAATGGGAAGTCGCATTACGCGCCGCGCAGGAACTACAGCGGTCCGGTTACGACTTCGATGCATGGCACCAGCAACGCGATTTTGACGTTCATCGCGCGCGGTCGCAGCCGTCCCATGATCCTCCTGAACACGTCGCCCAGTCCGTCATGCGGGAGCATGATCTACGGGAACTGCGGGAACGCACCACTCCCGCTCACAGGAACGGGTAGATAAACGGTGACAGGGTCGTCCCGCCGAGGACGGCCAGGGCGCCCAGTGCGAGCAGCGCTAGCAGCAGCGGCAGCAGCCACCATTTTTTGTTGGTCTTGAGGAACTGCCAGAACTCGGCCGTCAGACCGGGCTGGGGGGAATCGACCAGGTCGCTCAGTTCGCGCGCGTCGTTGGGTCGGGGGTCGTGGGACATCGCGGGATCCACTCAATCGCTGTGCAGGAGTTGGTGCACGCACAAGCGCACTTTCACTCCCCTCATCCGGCCTTCGGCCACCTTCTCCCCACTCGGCAGGCGTCATCGCTCATCGAAGTCGGATAGTGGGGAGAAGGGCGCGATTCGCAGTTGTCTGAAGATTGTGCACGGTCGTCGAAATCAAAACTGTTGCAGGTACGTTTCCCGAGTTCCGTTAGGAGGCCGCTGCTGCCAATACGTCACGGATGTACCACCGGGGCGCCCATCACGCCGGAGGCAGCGGCGGCAGAGGGCGATCGGGGTCAGGATGAGGTAGTAGATCACAGCCAGAACGGCCAGCGAAAGCATGCTGTTCAGCGGAGCGCTCAGACAGTTCAAGCACCGATGAATGCTGGCCCGCGAGCGCGGAACAGTCCAGAACACTGCGGCGGCGGCGGACCACAGGCCGGCCAGGCTGCCCCAGAACCACGGCCAGTGTGCGGAGCGGAGGGAGACGATCCCAAGGACCCCGGCCACGATCAACAGCCCGACGCCAAAGATTCGCAAATCGCGAGGCGAGGCTGGCCGGGCCGAATCAATCCAAGTTGAGCCGGCCAACAATGCGGATTCCGACCGCGGCCGCTTCGCGGAAGGGGTCGACGGCGTCGGAAGCCGCGTTCGCGGCTGCTGTTCCTTGAGGATCAGGAACGTCCCCAGCACGAGCGCGTGCATGTTCGTCGCCGCGAAACAGTCGTACGCATCCTGTGGCGAGCAGACGATCGGCTCGTCGCGCACGTTGAAGCTGGTGTTCACGAGCAACGGACAGCCGGTCAGTGTGCGAAATTCACGCAGCAGCGTGGCGAAGAGTCCGGCGCGTTCCTCATCGACGGTCTGCAGCCTCGACGAAAAGTCGACGTGCGTGACGGCCGGAATTCGAGACCGCACGACGGCGAGTCTCGCCAATCCGCGCGGCTCGGGCACCGTCACCGCCACTCGCTGCGACTCACTGACGGGCGCCACCAGCAGCATGTAGGGGCTGGAGCGTCCGGCGGGAAGGTCGAAGTATTCGGCGGCGTTCTCGGCCAGCACGGCCGGCGCAAAGGGGCGGAACGATTCGCGAAACTTGATCTGCTGGTTCAACTGCTGCTGCATCCGTGGATTGCGCGGGTCGGCCAGGATGCTGCGATTGCCGAGCGCCCGCGGTCCAAACTCCATCCGGCCCTGAAACCACCCGACGACTTTCTGCGCCGCCAACAGCCGCGCCGTCTCGCGACAGACGGCGGCCTCATCCGGCAACTCGGTGAACACCGCCCCCTGCTGCGTCAGGCAGGCGCGAATCTCCTCCGCACGAAACGCCGGGCCCAACCGCGATCCGCGTTGAGAATCCCCAGTCCGAGCGGTCCTGGGCTGTTCCAGAAGCTGGTGCCACACCAGCAGCGCCGCTCCCAAAGCGCCGCCGGCGTCACCGGCCGCCGGTTGAATCCAGACATCATCAAACGTTCCTTCCGCGAGCAGCCGGGCGTTTGCCACGGCGTTGAGGGCCACGCCCCCCGCGAGACACAGGTTCCGCAGTCCGGTCTGCTCCCGCGCATGTCGCGCCATCCGCAGGAGGACTTCCTCGGTCACCTTCTGGATCGACGCTGCGAGATCGCAATGACGCTGTTCGAGCGGCGCGTCGCAGGGACGCGGCGGTCCTCCGAAACGGCGATGAAGCTTTTCCGACGTCATGCGGAGGCCGTGGCCGTAATCGAAATACGACATATCCAATCGGAGCGAGCCGTCCGGCCGCAGGTCGACGATGTGCTGCAGAATGTCGTCCGCGAAATTCGGTTCGCCATAGGGTGCGAGACCCATCAGCTTGTACTCGCCGGAGTCGACGGCGAACCCGCAGTAGGACGTGACTGCGGAATAGAGCAGTCCCAGCGAATGGGGAAATCGCAGTTCGCTCAACAGCTCGATGCGGTTGCCGCGACCGGCGCCGATCGTGGCGGTGGCCCATTCGCCGACGCCGTCGATCGTGAGAATCGCCGCCTCATCAAACGGCGAGGGGAAGAAGGCGCTGGCAGCATGCGATTCATGGTGCTCGGCAAACAGCACGCGCCGTGAGAAACCGGGCAGCGCGTGTCGAACCTCGCGCGCGACGTGCAGTTTCTCTGTCAGCCAGCCGGGAATCGAACGCGCGAAGGCGCGAAAGCCGCCGGGCGCTGCCGCACAGTGCGTCTCCAGAACACGATCGAACTTCCGCAGCGGCTTCTCGTAGAAGCCGACGTAGTCGAGATCGCCAGGTGTGAGACCTGCTTCATCGAGACAGTAGCGGATGGCGGCAAAGGGGAACCTCCGATCGTTCTTGACGCGTGAGAACCGCTCCTCCTGAGCGGCAGCGATGATCTGGCCGTCGACGACGAGTGCGGCGGCCGCGTCGTGGTAGAACGCCGAGATCCCGAGAATGGCCGTCATGCGGATATGATTGTCACCGGCAGCGGGCGGATATCGTGCACGCGCGTGGAAAAGTGTCGAGCCGTCGAGCCATCCTGCTAAGATCAAGCTGCCTGGTTCGTTCGATTGGCCGGTCTCACTGCGGAAATCATGACGGCTGTGACAACCTCAACGCCGGGAACGCAGCCCGCGGCGTGCATGCCCTCGCGGAGAGCGGGTTGGCGGCGCTGGCTGTACCGGCTGGCCGCCATCGTGTTAGGGCTGTCGCCGCTGCTGGGGTTTGAGGTTCTGTGCCGGGTATTCGACTGGGGCCGCCCGGCGCTTCATGACGATCCGTTCGTGGGCTTCAGTTCGATTCGCCCGTTGTTCGTGCTCAGCGACGACAGGTCGCGATACGAGATTCCGGCGGCGCGGCAACGCTTTTTCTGTGCCGAGAGTTTTCCGGCCCGCAAGCTGCCCGGGGACTTTCGCATTTTCTGCCTGGGAGGTTCCACGGTTCAGGGACGGCCGTTTGCCACGGAAACATCGTACACGTCCTGGCTGGAAATCACTCTGAACGCGGCACAGCCCGATCGCCACTGGGACGTCATCAATTGCGGTGGCGTCTCGTATGCCAGCTATCGACTGATTCCCATTCTGCACGAAGTGCTGACTTACCAACCGGACCTGATCATTCTCGACACGGGCCACAACGAGTTTCTCGAGGCGCGATCGTTCGACCATCTCCAGGACCGCGGCGCTGCGGTGAACGCCGCCCTCTCGGCGGCCGCGCGGTTGCGGACCTTCACCTTGATCCGTGAGCAGTACCTGCGGCTCAACGGTAAGTCGTCCGCCGCGCCCTCCGAGGGCCGGCCGCTGCTCCCCGAAGAGGTCGACGCACTGCTGGATTATCAGAACGGACTGGAAGAGTACCGTCGCGACGAAGCGTGGCGCGACGGAGTCGTCAAGGAGTTTGAGTTTCATCTGCGCGAACTGGTGCAGATTGCGCAGGATGCAGGCGTGCCGATGCTGCTGGTCAATCCCTGCTCGAATCTCCGCGACTTCCCGCCCATCAAGTCGTTGCATCGCGACAACCTGACCAAGCAGGAACTGGCGGAGTGGGACGCGTTGTGCGCGGCCGCCGGCGTCCATATGGACGCGGGCGCCGCCGAGCTGCCGGACGCAATCGCGTGCCTCGAGCAGGCATGCCGGATCGATCCGGAACATGCGTTGAGCTTCTATCACCTGGGCCATTGCTATCTGGCGGCGCAGCGCACCGCCGATGCGCGGCGGATGTTCGAACAGGCGCTAGCGCTCGACATCTGCCCGCTGCGAATGCTCAAGCCCATGAGTGAATCGCTCCTGCGCGTGGCGCGGGAAACCGGCACCCCGTGTGTCGACGCGCAGGCCTTGTTCGAGAGCCTCAGCCGCGATGGTCTGGTCGGCGATCAATGGCTGGTGGATCACGTGCATCCCAGCATTGCGGGGCACCAGGTCTTTGCGGACGCACTGGCGGACAAGTTCATCGAACTGCAGATGGCCGTACCGGTCGCCGACTGGGCCGAGCGTAAAGTTGCGGGTTATCGGGAGCACCTGGACTCGCTGCCGGACCTGTATTTCCTGAAGGGGATGCAGCGTCTGGAATCGGAGCAGCATTGGGCGCATGGACGTGCGACGCTGGTGCGGCCCGGCAGTGGTCCGCCGGCGCCCGCTCCGCTGCCCGAAACGGGCGGGGGAGAATGAGCCTCCCATCAGCGACGGCACATCCGTGGCGTCCGTCGG
>JAEUIG010000313.1 GCA_016795125.1 Planctomycetaceae bacterium
CTGGCGAAGCCGGCAGGCTCGCCGAGGACGAGGATTCCCAGCACCACGGCGCCTGCGGCGCCGATTCCCACCCAGACGGGATACGCGGTTCCGATCGGCAGGGTCCGCGCGGCCAACCCCAGCAGGAACATGCTGAGCGCAATGCCGGCGATGGTGAACACGCTCGGCCAGAGCTTCGTGAAGCCCTCGGTGTACTTCAGCCCGATCGCCCAGCCGGTTTCCAGCAGACCGGCAAAAATCAGCAATAGCCACGCCATGTCGACACCCTTCTCACAGGGCGTCGTCTTTCATGACCGGGTACGGCGCGTCTCGTCCGGGGCCAACAGCGGCCAGTACTGGATGTATTGTAGGCGATGAAAGCGTCGAGGGAATGACCGAAAAATCGGTTGATCGTTAATGGTTTATGGTTGATCGAGTCTCAGACTGATTGCAACGGCGAGAGGAGCGTCCTGACTTCCGACGATCGCCGCTGGCACCCTCGTCGGTCAACGATCAACCAGAAACCATCAACGATCAACCCTCTTCATTCCGCTGCGGCCGGTTACAATCCTCGACGTATGCTCGTCGCCATCCTCTACAATCAGCCTCCGGCAGACGCCACCGCCGACGATCTCGACGTGCTCGTGCAGCGTGACACCGTCGCAGGAGCACTGGAGCGACTCGGGCACGTCGTCAGACATGTCCCCTGCACGCTCGATCTGGACTCCGTTCACAAGCAGCTCGCTCAGTCGCGTCCGGACGTCGTGTTCAATCTGGTCGAAAGCCTGGGCGGGTCGGACCGATTGATGCCGCTGGCGACGGTGCTGGTGGAAGGACTGCATCTGCCGTACACCGGCTGCCGGACCCCGGCGATCATCGACACGTCCGACAAGCTGCGCGCCAAGGCGCAGATGATTGCGGCCGGACTGCCGACTCCTGGCTGGAGCACCGTCCCGCCGGCGAGTGCGGCGAAATGCGCGTTTGCCTCGGGGACGTACATCATCAAGGCCATCGCCGAGCATGCGTCGATCGGTCTCGACGACAGTTCGGTCGTGAGCGTTACGGACGCCGAGGAACTGTCCGGGCTGATTCACGATCGCAACCGGCGGCTGGGGCGGGCATGCTTCGCGGAGCAATTTATCGACGGCCGCGAGTTCAACCTGTCGATCCTTGCCGGCGACTCCGGGCCGCAGGTTTTGCCGACCGCCGAGATCGACTTTTCTGGCTTGAGCGCTGAAAAGCCCCGCATCGTCGGCTACGCGGCCAAGTGGCACTCCGAGACCGACGAGTATCTGCAGACACCACGCACGTTCGATTTCCCGGCAACGGACGCTCCCACTCTGAAGCAGCTCATCGACCTGGCACAACGATGCTGGACGCTGTTCGACTTGAGGGGCTATGCTCGCGTCGATTTCCGCCTCGACGCGAACGGCCAGGCATGGATCCTCGAAATCAACGCGAACCCGTGCCTGTCTCCCGACGCCGGCTTCGCCGCCGCCGTCGACCAGGCCGGCATCCCCTTCGACGCCGCCATCGACCGCATACTTAGCGCGGCACTTCCATGACGGATTGACTCGCGGACGCCGTTGACCCCGTAAGGGGTCGCATCCATTAGCCGGTGGCTGAGCGAAGCGACGCCACCGGTGAGCAGCCCCCAATACGGAATCATCCCGGAGGGATGACAGCCGTTGCTGATTCGGCTGGCATCCCTCCGGGATGCAACGTCGAGAATCGAGGCATACCGGCGGTGTCGCCTCGCTCAACCGCCGGCTAATGGATGTCAGCCCTCCGGGCTGATTTTGGGAGTGTCCGACACAATTTAAAGTCGGACCTGCATGGTGGGTCGTGCCGATCGACGAACGACCCTGTTGTGGCCGAAAGCCGATGGCTGACGGACTGCCGCTGCGTTAGAGTGGAGGTCCGCGCGGAAACTCACTCGCTGCTTTCGATCAATCTGCATGAAACCGCTGGTTGCACAACTTGTCGATCTCCGCAAGGAGTACCAGCTCGGCCCCGGGATCGAGCCGGTGCGGGCCCTGCGCGGCGTCTCGCTGGAAATCCCGGAAGGCGACTTCCTCGCCATCATGGGGACGTCCGGCAGCGGAAAGAGCACGCTGCTCAACCTGCTGGGCGCGCTCGATCGACCGACCAGCGGTCAGTACCTGCTCCGTGGACGCGATGTGGCAAAGATGGACGACGATGAACTGTCCGGCATCCGGAATACCCAGATCGGATTCATCTTTCAGTCGTTCAACCTGATCTCACAGTACACGGTGCTGGAGAACATCGAAGTCCCGCTGCATTACCGGCCCGGCGCGCCGGCGGTGAACAGCGACGACCGCAAGCGCTGCTACGACCTCGCGATGCGCGTCGGCCTCGATGAGCGACTGGACCACCGCCCGTACCAGTTGTCCGGCGGTCAGCAGCAGCGCGTGGCGATCGCGCGATCGCTGGTCAACGATCCGGCGATCATCATGGCGGACGAGCCGACCGGCAATCTGGACAGCAAGACCAGCGAGGAGATCCTAAACGTCCTTAAGGCGCTCAACGAGGAGGGCCGGACGATCATCATCGTGACGCACGAACCGGACATCGCTCGCCGCGCGAAACGACAGATCTACATGAAGGACGGCGTGGTGGCGGGCGAAGGCGTGTTCCCCGGTTGATGACGGCGGAGTACGGCGGGGTCGAGCCCCGCCGCTCAGGCGATGCTGGCCTGGGTCCATGCTCCGTCGATCAGTCGCCATGCGCCGGTTGTGTTCTGATCCTGGAGCAATGGTGGAAGGCGGGCCGACCGGACGCCGTCGTAGCATTGCAGCATGGCGAAGCGACGCAGTGACGCCGGGATGCCGACGGCCGTAAAGCCGGAATGGCCGGTGGCGGGGTACGGGCCGCCGTGGTTCATCGCCGGACTCACGGCGACGCCGGTGGGCATCTTGTCGTTGAGCAATCGCCCCACACGCTGCCGCAGTTCCGGCTCAATCCGGTCGTACAGCGCATCGTCTTTGCCAGTGGTGTGCGTATAGAGGCAGCCGGTCAGGTTGCCTTCGAGACAGCGGGTGATCGCGAGCAACTGGTCGATGTCGGTCGCGACGACGAACAGCGCGGCGTTGCCGAACGCCTCCGCCTGCAGTTCGTGCGGGTGATTCAGGAACGCCTGGCCGTCGGCCAGCAGCAGGGTGTTGGGATGGCAGCAGCGTGATCCGGCGTCTTCCGCCTCGCTGCTGCTCACGACGCTTGCCCCGGCCTTTCGCAGAGTGTCGATTCCGGCCCGCAGACTCTGTTCGACGGCGGCTGACAACAGCGTGCCGGGCCGCGCTTTCGCGAATCGCGCTCCGACGGCGTCGATGAACGCATCGGTCGTCCTGCCGGCCAGCAGCAGCACGAGGCCGGGATTCGTGCAGAACTGTCCGGCGCCCATCAGGCTGCTGGCCGAAAACTCGTCAGCGATCCCTTCCAGCCGCTCGTCCAGAGCGCCCGGCAGAATGTAGACCGGGTTGATGCTCGACAGTTCCAGGTAGATCGGCTTGCCCGCCTTGTCGGCCGCTTCCTTGAGAACCAGTCCGGCCGATCGCGACCCGGTATAGCCTGTCGCTGCGATTCGGGCATCGGACACCAGCCGCGCGCCGTCCTCGTGGCTGGTGCGATAAATGAGCTGCACGAACCCCGGCGGCATGCCGGTGGCTTCGGCCGCCGCCTGGGCCGCTTCGGCAAACAGCCGCGTCGTTGCGGGATGCGAGGAATGCCCTTTCGCCAATACCGGGTTGCCGGCCGCCACCGCCGCTGCGAAGTCGCCCCCGGCGATGCTGTTGAACGCACACGGGAAGTTGTTTGGTCCGAAGACCGCCACGGGACCGATCGATCCAAACACCGACCGAATGTTCGGCTTCACGTCGATGGTGGCCAGCGCCCACGACCCTTCGCGGGCCGCAGCAGCCGCCTGCCGCAATTGGCTCACGGTTCGCGGCAGCTCGACGTTCTTGAGCCGCGGCTCCACCGGAAGTCCGGTTTCCAGGTTGGCCATGGCCACGATCGCAGCGGCGTTGGCTTCAATCCCGGCGGCGAAGGCGTCCAGGAACGCGGCGAACCGCTCTCCCGGCCAGTCGCGGACGGTCTCAAACGCAGCCGCGGCCGCCGTGAGCGCCGCGTCCACTTCCGACCAGGGACTGACCGGGTAGTCCTCGTCGAGCGGTTGACGGGTCGCCGGATTCATGGCCCGGAAGGACTTCTGGCCCTGCGAGGGCTGCCACTGGCCGTTGAGCAGAATTTGCTGATTCATTGAGCGGACGGTCTAGGGTCTAGGGTTCAGGGCGGAGGATGCGCTGCGCGTCAATCGGCTCGGGTCAGGAGGACGACGGCGTGGGCGTCGATGGCCTCTTCCAGTCCCACCGAACCAACCTTCTCCCCGGTCTTGGCCTTCACGCTTACCGCATCCTCCGAGACGCCAAGCAGCTGGGCTATCCGGGCGGCCATCTGGCGTTTGTACGGGGACAGCTTGGGCCGTTGCGCAAACACGGTGCAATCGAGATTCACCACGTTCCATCCCTGGCCGGCAAGTTCCGCCACGACCTTCGAAATCAATACCGACGAGTCGGCGCCGGCGAATGCCGGGTCGGTGTCGGGGAACCATTCGCCGATATCTCCCAGGCCGACAGCTCCCAGCAGGGCATCGGTGATCGCGTGCAGCAGGACGTCGCCGTCGCTGTGGGCGACGGCCCCTTTCTCGTGCGGAACGGCGACGCCGCCGATGATCAGCGTCCGGCCGGCGGCCAAACGGTGACGGTCATGTCCCAGTCCCACGCGAAACATCTCGAAACCCGCTTCCCCGATTGAGTGCTGGCAGGCCCCGACTGTAGTTCCGCCACCCCTCGACCGCAAACGGCCCGCCCCTGACGGTGAGGTAACGATTGATTGCGAAGCTGGGCCTGCCATGTGTGTGGCATGCCCTGTTAAAGGCGTGGCGAGCGACAGTGACGTTCGCCACGTCCATCACGTTGTTCTGGGCGTGCCACCCGGAGCAGCTTCAACCAACATTGCCGAAATCCGCTTCTAACCCCGCAGAATCGCGGGTCGTGGACGCTTCCGCTGGCGATTCGGCGGGCGTAGACTAATGCCTGCACCACCAGTGCGGGCGCGAGTTGGAGGCCAGCGCTGCCGTCGCCCACCCCATTGCTCACCCGACGGTCCGATGACCGGCAGCCATCGCAACGTCGACCCCTCACCGCTTCCTCAGGAGTTCTGTATGTCGTCACTCGTGCGCGCCGCCGTTGTCGCCACAGCCTTGATGTTATGTTGCTCGCCCGCGTTCACCCAGAACGACAGCGCCTCTCCCGCGGCGACCGCCGCAGACTGGCCGGCTCTGATCCAGGAACGGGACGCCAAGCTGGCCGCACTGCAGACGATCCGGACGAAGCTGCCGGACGCCCAGGGGCAGGAAGCCGTCGACCTCCGCGCGGAAGGGGGCCAGCTGCTGGACGAGATCTTCAACGATCTGTTTCCCCGGATGCGGGCCAGCGCCATCGAGCTGCTCAAGGGAGACGCGGTCGATGAGGCGTCGCTGAACGAGATCGCCGAACTGGCATATCGCACGTTCAAGGAAAACAAGTTCGCCGAGGCCGGCGCGCTCGCGGATGCGATGCTCGTCAAGGCGCCGGACAATGCCATCGCCCTTAATGTCGCCGGAGTCAGCCATTTCGCCACCGAGGACTTCGAACGGTCCGCCGAACTGCTGAACTCGGCCCAGGAGCGAAACCTCCTGATCCAGGAACTGGGCGCGCAGTATATCGACACCGCCGCCAACTACGTCGGTTACTGGAAGGAAGAACTGGCGCTGCGTGAGCGGGATGCACAGTTGCCGGAAGCCGAGCGGCTGCCGCGCGTCGAACTCGACACAACCCGCGGGAAGATCGTCGTGGAACTGTTCGAAAACGAAGCGCCCAACACGGTGGCGAATTTCATCAGCCTCGTGGAAAGCGGCTTCTACGACGGCACGGAATTTCACCGCGTGCTGCCGACCTTCATGGCCCAGGGGGGCGATCCGAACTCAAAGCCCGGCGCGACGGGTCAACCCGGCACCGGCGGCCCCGGCTACACCATCAAGTGCGAATGGGACCAGCCGAACTCGCGGCGTCACTTTGCCGGGACCTTGAGCATGGCCCACGCCGGCCGAGACACCGGCGGTTCGCAGTTCTTCCTCACCCACCTCCCGACCGCGCATCTCGACAAGGACTTCGCCGTCCCCGCCGGCCGCGACGCTCACACCGTGTTCGGACGGGTCGTGGAGGGAATGGACGTCGTCCTCACGCTGCGGGTCAATGACGCGATCACCTCGGCCCGCGTCCTCAACAAGCGCGACCACGAATACAAGCCCGAAACAACGCCGGAACCGCAGCCGTAATCTCCTCGCATCCTGAAAGGAAGAACAGGAGGTAACAGAGAGAACAGAGAATTGCGGAGGTGACGGATCGCGACGTACGTCGCCGGACGTACGTCGCAACCGCCGACTCAACTCCCTTCACCCCAACTTCTCCGTTTCCTCTGTTGCCTCCTGCTTTTTCCTGCGCGTTTCCCTGAATCCCGAATCCTGAATCCTCCATGTCCCTCATCTTCGACGCCCACCTCGACCTCTCCATGAATGCGCTGGAATGGAACCGCGACCTCCGCTGGTCGCAGGAACGCCTCCGCCGCTGGGAACTGTCGATGAGCGACAAGCCGGACCGCAGCAACAACACGGTCTGCTTCCCCGAAATGCGCCGCGGCGGCATCGGCATCTGCGTCGCCACGCAAATCGCCCGCAACTCCGGTTACTTTCACAAGCTCCCCGGCTGGGCCTCGCCCGAGCAGGCCTGGGCCCAGACGCAGGGACAGCTCGCCTGGTACCGCGAGATGGAACTGCAGGGAGAACTCGTCCAGATCCGCAACCGGTCACAGCTCGACAAGCACCTCGAGCTGTGGAAAGACGGGGCCAACGAGGACGACCTGCGCGACGTCGCCGTCGACTCCCGCACGCCGCGGAAGAAACGGCCGATTGGCTACATCCTGTCACTCGAAGGGGCCGACTCGATCGTCACGCTGAAGCACCTGGAGCGGAGCTACGAAGACGGTCTCCGCGCTCTAGGCCCGGCGCATTACGGTCCGGGCCGCTACGCGCACGGCACCGACGCCACCGGCCCGCTCACGCCCATCGGCCGCGACCTGCTCAAGGAGATGCGGCGTCTCGGCATCATCCTCGACGTCACCCACCTGTGCGATGAGACGTTCTGGGAAGCGCTCGACCTCTACGACGGCCCGCTGTGGGCCAGCCATCAGAACTGCCGGACCCTGGCGCCGTGGAACCGCCAGTTCGCCGACGACCAGATCAAGGCGGTCGCGGAGCGAGGCGGGGTCCTCGGCATGGCGTTCGACGCCATCATGATGACTCCCGGCTG
>JAEUIG010000345.1 GCA_016795125.1 Planctomycetaceae bacterium
GAGTCTGTGGCGAGTCAGTCGGGACTGTTCAGCGGACTTCCGCCGAGGGCACGCGCGCTGCCGTGTGCGTGACGCGCTCCGTCCCGGACCGCGGAGTCGCGATCACGAACCGCCGTTCATGTTCGTCCAGCAGTTGGGGCAGGGTGCCCTCCAGCGTCGCCTGCAAGACATCGCTCGCCCGCAAGTGGGAATATCCGGACGCAACGCGCGTGATCTCATACCCCGACAGGTCGCGCGATTGCGCCAGCGACTCGTCAAGCACCAGTACATCGTCCCTTGAGAGAGTCTCGATCGCCGCCTCCGGCAACACGGGGATCGCGCCGCCGAGCGCAACGCGCACCTGCGTCGCCTGCGACTTCTCACCGGCGAACACGATGCGCCGCTGCGACCGCTGATCGCCCCGGTGCGCCGCGTCACGCACCTGGCGCCCGATGCTCGCCGACGGCCAGCTCGAAATGCCCAGCCCGCCGACGAACAGCAGGGCGTGCACCGCGACGGCGATCGACAGCGACTTCAGCATGTCCGCGTGCTGCTGCCGGCGCGCGAGGACGATCGCAGCCGTGATGGCGAACGCGGCAGCGCCGGCCGCCCCGCGGACCAGCCCGTCGGCGACAATCAGGCCCGTGGCCACGACGCCGATGACGGCTACTCCGCCGGCAACGGCCAGCACGCGCCACAGGCGTCGTTGCAGCAATTCCGGATCGACCTGGTGCAGCAGGCCGCCGACGACAATCGACAGCGGCGCCGCCACGGGAAGCAGGTATCTCGGCGTGACGTGGTTGATCATGCCGGCCAGCGCGCAGTAGACGACTGCCCAGCCGAGGATCAGCAGCACGCCGGGCTGCTTCGCGAACTCCGCGCGCCAGCCGGAGAGACGCAGTTCCGGAAGCGCCGAGACCAGCCAAGGCCCGGACATCGCCAGCAGCAGTGCAACGCACAATGGAAACTGGACCAGAGCTTGGGCGGGAGTGACGGCGAAGCGGTTGCGTCCGATCTGGTCGCGCAGGAACTGCAGCGCGAGCTCATCGGAGTGCCACTGCCCCATCAGCACGAACCAGCTTCCGCCGAGGAGCAGGCAGGCGATCGCAGCCAGTCCCCACCGCCAGGCGTCGCGACGGAAGAGGGCGGGGGAGCGCCAGGCCGAAAGCAACACCGCGACTCCGAGGAACGCCACCGCCGGCAGCCCCTTGCAGAGCACGGCGAGCGCACCGCCGCCGAATGCTGCGGCCAGCGCGCGAAACGTGGTCTGCTGTCGCCGCTCGATCAGCAGGAAGCCGCACACGCTGAGCTGGATCGCCAGCGCCAGGCAGACATCGGGAACCGAGCGCGGCGCGCTGATGAGCAGCGCCGGCTGGCAGGCAGCGGCCACGGCGGCGAAGCCGGCGGCCCGCCGGGAGCCGAACGCGATCGACGCCCCCCACCACGACAGCCCGACCACTCCCGCCCCCGCCAGCAGGAAGCCCAGGCGCGACCCCAGCGGCGAGATCCCGACTGCGTGATAGCCGGCGGCCACGCACCAGTAGGGGAGGATGGGTTTCTTGAGCCGCAGGCGTCCGTCGGCCGTCCGCGGGGTCAGATAGTCCCCGGTCTGGAGCATCCGGATCCCGGCGTCGGCGTAGTGCCGCTCGTCGGGATGAAACAGGACGTAGTCGGCCGTGAACGGAAGCAGCCCGCCGACGAACGTCAGCAGCAGGACGGCCAGGAAGGCGGCCGGTCGGGCGCTCGATGGAGGCAGCGTGGGCATCGGTCGGTGGCCGCGAGAACCGGTCGTGCTGCCCCGTCGGAATGGACGGGCGTGTTGCGAATCCGCATCAGCATTCAAAGCCCGCCGAGTTGAACATAACGGACATTATCGGACGTTGGTGTTTCAGTTTCTGCCGGGGAAAACCGCGTCCCTGGCCCGATTCCGCCGTCGCCGGCAATCCGTCGTCTCTACAGTCAACAGCGATCAGCCTTCCCTCGTTGTGGTCGGACTCCCGACCCTGCCACCGGTCACTGCAGCCGCTCCTCATCGATTCCAATCGCCGCCCCGCGGGCGGTCTGGCGCTCGATCCGCTGCCGCAGCATGGTCGCCGAATTCGTGGACGGGTCGGGATCGATGATCGTTCCCCCAGCCCCGGGATGCAGGGCCGCCAGGTCCGATCGCCAGTCTTCCAGAACCGAGACGACCACGGCGTCCGGGACACCCGACAGCTGGCTCTCGATGTCCGTCCGGATCCGCTGCTGGGCGAGCGGGAACCTGGAAAACTCGGCGCTGATTTCCTGCAGGAGCCGGTCGCGCGGCGAAGGTGGCGTCGCGGCCGTTATCACCGGCGGACCGTCCTCCTCCGGTACGACCTGCGGGAAGTCGCCTGCCGTGGTCCGGGCCGACGGACTCGCCGTCGTCTGCGACCACTCTTTTACGTCCCCCATCAACCGGTCCGAAGGCTGCTTGAGCGTCTGCATCAACGAGGACAGGTCGTCGGCCGAGTTCGCCTTCTTAAAGGCATTGATGAGGCTGTCCCAGAGGTCAAGCCGGGTCTCAGGCTCGTTCTTCTGCAACGTTCGCATCAACAAAGCTTGAAACTCGGTTTTGGTCTCGGGCGGCACCTTGCTCAGCAGTTCTTCAAACTCGGCCGGAAGGATCAAGTCGGCCGCATCCGCAGCGGCGGCTTCATCGTCATCGGCGTGTCTGTCCTGCTCGGCGTACCGGCGGGTCAGCTCGGCGTCATCCAGCTTGTGGATGTTGATGTACCGCGCCAGGGTTTCGTGCAACTGCTTCGGCATGATCGGGTGCAGGTGGAACATGACGAGCGCCGCCAGGTGCCCGGTCCGGGAATGCTGAAGCACGTCGTGCATCCGCTCGGAAACGGTGACCGAGAAGAACGTCAGCACGAGTACGATCAGCGCCCCCTTGATAAAGCCGAAGATCGCGCCGAGGTGCCGGTTGAAATCGCCGAACTGGATCTTGTCGAGCCATTCGGTGAGCAGCCGGGCGACGCTGAACGAAGCCAGCGAGAACACCAGGTACGCCCCGATCATCACGACCCAGTTGTTGAGCGGCGGCTCCAGCTTGATGTAGGGTCCGGCGGCGGCGGAGATCGATTCGGAAAAGACAAAGCACAGCACGAGGCCGGCGATCGCGGCGATCTGCCAGATCACCCCTTTCATCGCGCCGCGAATTGTCGTGAAGGCCAGAATGGCCAGCGCCAAGACGTCATACCACATGCTGAGTCCGCTCCATCCTTGTGCGAGTCGCGCATGCCGCGGCGCAATCCGTCCGCGTCCAGAATTCCGGGTCGGGAGTGTAGCGGGAGCAGGCGAAACAGGTAAAGACGGGTTTCGCTTGCAGGATTCAGGATTCAGACGTCAGGATTCAAGGCGAAACCGCAAGCGTCCCGACCTTGTCGCCCATGTTTGCCGCAGGTCTGCACTTCCCGTCGATGATCAATGACAATTGACCAATGACAAATTCCCTCTCCCGCCGCGATCTCCTCCGCTCCGCCGCCGCCGCGACCTCCGCAGCGTTCCTCCCCGGGCTGATGTCAGCCGCCGGGCCGGCCAAATTGCCGCGGGTCGCCGCGATCAATTCCATTTACCGGTTGCGCTCTCACGCGTACCACATCGCCGGCCGATTCATCCACGGGTACACGATCAACGGCGAGCATCACCAGCCGGCGTTTGACCTCGTCAGGATGTTCAATCACCAGTCGCCGGCGGACGACCTCGGCCCGCAGGTCTGCCGGCAGCATGGGATCAAGCTGTGCCCGACGATTGCTGAGGCGCTCGGGGGCGAAAACTCTTTGGACGTGGATGCCGTCCTGCTGATCATCGAGCACGGCGAATACCCGGTGAACGAGATCGGCCAGATCGAGTACCCGCGGTTCGAACTGTTCCAGGAGGTCGTCGACGTTTTCAGGAAGAGCGGACGGTCGGTTCCCGTCTTCATCGACAAGCACCTGTCATACAACCACGAGCACGCGCACGAGATGGTCCGCACGGCGCGGGAGATGAAGTTCGGTCTCATGGCCGGCTCGTCGCTGCCGGTCGTGTGGCGACGGCCGGAATACGATCCGCCGCTGGAGACGCCGTTCACCGAAGGGCTGGTCGCCTTCGGTTACGACCGCGGGCCGCAGGAGATTTACCTCATTCACGCGCTGGAGACGCTGCAGTGCCTGCTGGAACGCCGGCGCGGCGGCGAGACCGGCGTGAAATCGGTCGTCGGCCTTCGCGGCGACGCTGTCTGGAAGGCCGGCGACGACGGACTCTGGAGCTGGGACCTGCTCGAAGCAGCACTGGCCCGCAACCCGAGCACCAACTACGGCAAGCCCCGCGAACAGGTGCTCGATCCGTCCGCGATCCTGATCGAATACAACGACGGCACGCGCGGCGCGGTCCTCAATCTGATCGAAGCATGTTCGGAAAACTGCTTCGCCGGACGCGTCGCCGGCTCAAAGGGAATTCCGGCGACCTGGTTCGTTCTTCCTCAACCACCGGGTGCGAGGTTCTTCGATCCGCAGACGTACAACATCGAAAAGTTCTTCGCCAG
>JAEUIG010000380.1 GCA_016795125.1 Planctomycetaceae bacterium
CTGGCGAAATTCAGACATTTGGAACTCAGGCTGACGGAGATCGAGCGATGCAGACTGCGGATAAGAAGAAGTCCACCACGTCCACGACCAGCCCCACGAAGGCCAAGCGCGACTTCGTACGGCTCCTCCCCTCGGCCGAAATGCCGCGCTACACGCACGTGCCGGGATCGGGAACCCCGCATCCGTACCGCGACCCGCGCGGTCACAGCTACAACAAGCGCCCCGGGATGCCGAAGGCCCTTCTGGAAGACCGCTGGGCCGAGAATCGCTCGTACCTCCTCGGGCTCGATTTCTTCAATCTCGGTTTCTACTGGGAAGCCCATGATGAATGGGAACGGCTGTGGCGCGTGTCCGGCGCCGAGCTGCCGGTCGGCCGGTTCCTGAAGGGTCTGGTCAAGCTGGCGGCCGCCGGAATCAAGGTCCGCGAAGAGAGCATTCACGGTGTGCGCCGTCACGCGGCTTCCGCCGGTGAAGTGTTCGCCGACGTGGCCGCCGAATCCGACGTCGAATCGTTCTGCGGGCTCGACTTCACCAAGCTGCAGTTCGCCGCCGATCGGGCCGCGCAGCTCAGCTACCCGAAGGACCTCGAAGCCGGCCGCCCGCTGCGGGTGTTCCCCTTCCTGCTGATCCCGGAACCCGCGCCGTTCTGCTGACGCAGATCTTGCTCTACTAGCCGCGACCGTCAGGGAGCGCACCACGCACCATGCGCTGCTCGACGATCGCGGCTAGTAGTTGCATCTTGAGTCTCTCGGCAGCATCCACCGATCTCGCCTGATTGCTCTTTGTGAGATCGGCCGGTGCGTGGTATGGTCCGCCCCCTTTTGGCGGCCTGCCGACCGGTGCTTTCCGTGCGGTGCGGCTGGTCGTCCGACGGAGCGGACATGTCCACCAGCCCGATCACTCTGCGACTGCCGCCCGAGCGCTTTGTGCGCCGCGTCGTCATCACCGGTCTGGGTGTGGTGAGCCCGATCGGCCTCAGTCCGTCCGGGTTCTGGGATGCGCTCGTCGGCGGTCACAGCGGCATCTCCCGGCTCGCCGGCGACGACCCCGAGAGCCGCGGCCCTGCCTGCGGCGGTGCGATCACCGCGTTCCAGGGCCGGATCGAAGATTTCGGCGAGCTGCCGGACGACTTGCGCAAGTCGCTGCGCAAATCGCTCAAGGTCATGAATCGCGAAACACAACTCGCAGTGGCGGCCGCCCAACAGGCCTTCCGCGACAGCCGGCTGGCTCCGCACAGCCTGGAACCGGATCGCTGCGGAGTATCGTTCGGCGCCGGCTATGTCGGCATCCGCCCGGACGATTTCGTCTCCGGCGTCGCGAAGTGCCGCGACGCCCAGGGTGGTCCATCGCTCGGCGAATGGGGCGAAAAAGGACTGCCCGAAGTCCATCCGCTGTGGCTGCTGACGTGCCTGCCCAACATGCCCGGCTGCTACATCGCGATGTACAACAATTTTCAGGGACCGAACAACACGATCACGCTCGGAGACGGCGCCGCCAACCTGGCGTTGCTCGAAGCGGCCGACCTGATCCGGGACGGCGACGCCGATGTCATGCTCGCCGGCGGCTGCGGCAACCAGCTCGATTCGTGCAGCCTGCTGCATGCCGTCCTCGATGATGATCTCGCGCGACGCGGCGACGACCCGGCCGGCATCCTGCGGCCGTTCGACCGGGATCGGATCGGCTCGCTGCCGGCCGAAGGCGCAGCGGCGTTCGTCCTCGAAGAACTGCAAGCCGCCCGCAATCGCGGCGCCACGATCTACGGCGAAGTCCTCGGCGGCGGCGCCTCGTGCGTGGTGGAGCGCGGCATCCCCAACCGCTCGGCGGCGATGGCCCATGCGATGCGCTCGGCGCTGTCGCTCGCCGGCCTCACTGCGGCTGAAGTCAGCCACGTCCAGGCGCATGGTCTCAGTTCGCGGCGCGTGGACCTGGAGGAAGCCCGGGCCATTCAGCAGGTCTTCGCCGGCGACTCCTCTGTTTCCGTCACTGCTGCGAAAGGACATTTCGGCGACGCCGGCGCCGGCGCCGGTGCACTGGAACTTGCTGCCGGACTCCTCGCACTGCGGAACGGCCGGCTGTTCCCCGTGCTGAACTGCGAACATCCCGATCCGGACTGCGGGCTGGAACTCGTCCATGACAGCGACACCGCGGCCGGGGAATCGTTTCTCAAACTCAGCGTCACGCCTCAGGGCCAGGCGAGTGCGTTAATCGTGCGGGCGGCGGCTTAGGACCCTACCATGCGCTCCAGAGTTGTCATTACCGGTCTGGGATGCGTGACGCCGCTCGGCGGGACCCCCGAGCAGACGTGGGACGGCCTCGTTCGTGGACGTTCGGGAGTCGGTCCTCTCACGCTGTTCGATGCCAGTCGCTACCCGGTGCGCATCGCCGCCCAGGTCCGCAACTGGTCGCTGTCCGACGTCGGCGCCGACCCGGCCCCCTGGGAACATGCCCCGCGGCAGACGACATTCGCCCTGGGCGCCGCGCTCGATGCGGCCCGCCGGGCAGGCCTGCCGGACGACCGCGTTGATCCGGTGCGGTTCGGCGTGTATCTCGGCTGCGGCGAAGCGTTCGAAGACTTCCCCAGCTTTATCCAGTCGGTCGCCGACGTGGGCGCCACCGGAACCGTCGACACCTCACGCTTCCTGCGGGCCGCGCTGCGCGTGTTTGATCCCGAGGCGGAGACGTATTACGAACCCAACAGCCCGGCCGGACAACTGGCGTCGCTGCTCGGCGCGCAGGGGCCGAATGTGAACTGCATCGCGGCGTGCGTCTCCAGCGCGCAGGCGATCGGCACGGCCGCGCGGATGATTCGCCGCGGCGAGGTCGACGTCATGCTGGCCGGCGGCGCTCATAGCACGATTCACCCCTTCGGATTGACCGGCTTCCAGAGACTATCGACGCTCAGCACGCGCAACGACGATCCGGAGCACGCGGCCCGGCCGTTCGATCGCGACCGCGACGGCTTCGTCATCGGCGAAGGGGGCGCGGCATTCGTCCTCGAGAGCCTGGACCACGCCCGCCGGCGCGGCGCCGAAATCTGGGCCGAACTGACCGGCTACGGATCGGCCCAGGACGCTTACCGCATTACCGACACGCACCCCGAAGGACGGGGAACCGTCGCTGCGATCCGTCGCGCCCTGGCCGATGCCCGGCTCAACCCCGACCAGATCGGCTACGTCAACGCGCACGGAACCGCGACGCAGCTCAACGACCGCATCGAGACCATCGCCTTCAAGCAGGCCCTGGGAGCACACGCGTACAACGTGCCGATCTCCAGCACCAAGAGCATGCTGGGGCATGCGACCACCGCCTGCGCGGCGATTGAGCTGGCGGTCTGCATCCTCGCTCTCAGGAATGGCGTCGTCCCGCCGACGATCAACCTCGATCATCCGGACGAAGGCTGCGACCTCGACTACGTGCCGCACACCGCCCGCGACCTGCACTGCCGCCATGTTCTCAGCGACAGCATCGGCTTCGGCGGACAGAACGCCGCGCTGATCGTCTCGCGCTTTGAAGACGCCGTCCGCTCCGCTTCACACCGCCGCTTCGTGGCGTGACTGTTTCGCGGAGAGCCGCAGGCGACCGCAGCCGATAGGACGAGAGCGTGCAGACCGTCGGCATCATCGGGACCGGTGTCATGGGGCGCAGCATCGCGCTCCGGGTGCTGCAACACGGATTCGACGTACGGCTGTTCGATTCCAATCCGGAAGCGATCGCCTTGGCGGCCGCCTGGGTCGAGACCCACGGCGGAGCCGCTCCTGCGATCGCAACGTCCCTCGCGGACCTCGCGGGCCGCGACCTGCTTATTGAGGCCGTCGTGGAAAACCGCGCCGTCAAACGGCGCGTCCTCGGCAACCTCGCAGCGGCGAACCCGTCCGCGCTGATCGCTACGAACACGTCCTCATTGTCGATTGGCGAACTGGCCGAATCGGTCAGCGATGCCGGACGGTTCTGCGGACTGCATTTCTGTCATCCGATCGAACTCTGCCCGCTGGTGGAAATCGTTCCGTGTCCGACAACATCGGAGGCGACGCTGCGACGCGCCGAGGCGTTCGTCCAGCGACTGGAGATGCAGCCGCTGCCCACC
>JAEUIG010000436.1 GCA_016795125.1 Planctomycetaceae bacterium
CAACGTCTCCCCCGATTGTCCGGCCGGGAGCGGTCCCTTACCATACCATCGAAGCAACTCTCACCACCACGAGGAACCTGCAGTGTCTGCCAATCGGAAAGCGGAAGTCGACAAGGCCGTCGCCGACGTTGATTTCACGAAGAACAACTACCAGATCGAGTTCGAGACCAACCAGGGGCCGATCCGTCTCAACCTGTGGCCGGACGTGGCCCCCGGCCACTGCAAGAACATCATCGGACTGACGAAGATCGGCTATTACGACGGCATCATTTCGCACCGGGTGATTCCGGGCTTCATGATGCAGGCCGGCTGCCCGCAGGGAACCGGCACCGGCGGTCCGGGCTACCAGATCAAGGCCGAATTCAACAACAAGATCCATGAGGCGGGCGTGCTGTCAGCGGCCCGCACCAGCGATCCGGACAGCGCCGGTTCGCAGTTCTTCATCTGCTTCGACCGCGCGCCGCACCTCGACCGGCAATACACCGCCTTCGGCCAGACGGCCGACGCGGCAAGTCTTGCGACCGTGAAAAAGATCGAGCAGATTCCCACCGATCGCGGCGACCGCCCGAAGCAGGAAGTCAAAATCCTGAAGGGCAAGGTCAACGTGACGCCCAAGTGAGCGCCTGTGAAGGACGGAAAAACAGGAGGGAACAGAGGAAACGGAGGAGGGTCGTCTCAACCCTGCTGCGCGGATCGATTTAGGTGGAGAGAAATGAAACACAGAGGCACGGAGTACACAGAGGAGAATTCAAGAAGTTTTACACTGTGATCTCTGTGCCTCTGTGTTTCAATCGTTTTCAGTGTGGCTGCTGGCAACCAGCCGGCTGCTGCGGCTTTCTCTGCTTTCTCCGTCACCTCCTGTTTGTTCCTGAACTCAGCGCCCCGCGTGCCGGCGCAGCTCCCAGCGGGCGATGGCTTCGCGGTGCACCTCGTCGGGGCCGTCCGCCAGCCGCAGCGTGCGGGAGGCGGCCCAGGCGTCCGCCAGGAACGTGTCGCTGCTGACGCCGGCTCCGCCATGCGCCTGGATCGCGCGATCGAGCACGGTCAGAGCGACGTTCGGAGCGACGACCTTGATCATCGCGATTTCGGTCCGCGCCTCCTTGTTGCCGACCGTGTCCATCATGTGGGCCGCCTTTAATGTCAGCAGCCGCGCCTGGTCGATTTCGATGCGCGAGTTGGCGATGTCGGCGCGAATCGTGCCTTGCTCGGCAATAGGCTTGCCAAAGGCGACGCGGCTCTGCACACGGCGGCACATCGTTTCCAGTGCGCGTTCCGCCAGTCCGATCAGCCGCATGCAATGATGAATTCGTCCGGGACCGAGACGCCCCTGCGCGATTTCGAAGCCGCGGCCTTCCCCCAGCAGCAGGTTCGCCGCCGGCACGCGGACATTTTCGAACAGCACCTCGGCGTGCCCGTGTGGCGCGTCGTCGTAGCCGAACACCGTGAGCATCCGCTGGATCGTGATGCCGGGTGAATCCATTGGAACGAGGATCATCGACTGCCGCTGGTGCGTGGCGGCCTCGGGATTCGTCACCCCCATGAAGATGCACAGCTTGCAGCGCGGGTCGCCGGCGCCGGACGTCCACCACTTGCGGCCATTGAGCACGTATTCGTCGCCGTCGCGCTCGATGCGCGCTCGGATGTTCGTGGCATCGGAAGAAGCGACCTCGGGTTCGGTCATGGCGAAGCAGGAGCGGATCTCGCCTGCGAGCAGCGGCCTCAGCCACTGGTCCTGCTGCGCCGGCGTTCCATAGCGGACGAGAACTTCCATGTTGCCGGTGTCGGGCGCGGAACAATTGAAGACCTCGGGGGCCCACGGCACGCGCCCCATGATCTCGCACAGCCCGGCATATTCCAGGTTGGTCAGACCCGCGCCGAGCGTGCTGCCGGGCAGGAACAGGTTCCACAGACCGGCCTTGCGCGACAGCGGCTTGAGTTCTTCGATGATGGCGCGCGGCTGCCAGCGGTCGCCGGTCTCGCCCTGTTTACGGTACGTCGCTTCGTTGGGATAGACGTGCGCGTCCATGAACTCCAGGAGCCGCGCGCGGATCTCCTGCGATCGGGTGGAGCCGGTGAACTGGAATGTGTTGTCAGTCATTGTGCGGTTGAGGTGGAACCACGGAAGACGCGTAAGCGGCAGGAAGAAGGGACCGCGGATGAGCGCGATTGATGTAGGGTTTGCGTTGGGGAGGCTGTGAGTTGTTCGCCCTCACCCCCGGCCCCTCTCCCAAAGGGAGAGGGGAGGCTAGGCCGTCATGCCGCCGTCGATGACGATCACCTGGCCGGTGACGAACGATGCTTCGTCCGATGCCAGGTACAGCGCCGCGTGGCCGATTTCCTCAGGCCGGCCGATGCGGGGAATCGGCTGCGTCGCCTGCAGGTTCCGGACATAGTCCTCGTTCTTCCAGAAATACTCGCTGAAGTCGGTCTGGATGAGACCCGGGGCGATTGCATTGAACCGCACGTTGTGGCGGCCGAATTCGCGAGCCCAACTGCGGGTCATCATGATGAGGCCGGCCTTGGTGAAGCTGTAGAGCAGTCCCTGCGGCTGCGGTTCGATGCCGGCAATCGAGGCGATGTTGATGATCGAGCCGCCGCCGCGTTCGATCATCTTCGGGACCGTCAGCCGCACCAGCCGGATGGCGGCCTTGATGTTGACGTCGACCATCTTGTCGAGCATTTCGTCGGTGACGTCGAGCGACGGTCCCTGGCCGAGGTTCGTCGCGCCGTTGTTGACGAGGATGTCGACCGGTCCCAGTTGCGATTCCGTTTCGCGAATCAGCTGCTCGATCTGATCCAGGCGGCCGATATGGCACGCGATCGGGACGACGCGGCCCGCCAGTCCGGACAGTTCCTCGGCTGTCGCCTGCAGGTTCTCGAGCTTGCGGCTGGCGATGACCACATTGGCGCCCGCCTCGGCAAGCCGTCGGGCGATCGCCTTGCCGATGCCGCGACCGCCGCCGGTGACCAGCGCCGTCTTACCTGCGAGTGAAATGCCCGTCGCCATCAAATTGTTCCAGGAGGGATCGTCGCGTGAGAGGTGAGCGTCGCCGGATGGCGCCGGTGATCCGCGCGGCCGTCCGCCGACACTCTATCGCAGGGGGGGCGTGCAGAGTAGCAACCCGCACGCTCACCATCGGATCAAGTCGCCGGTATACTCACGCCCTCTCACTCTCTCAGCGGCGTTTCTCTCATCCTCAATTTGCGTAAAGGCGCGCTCGTGTCCGATCCACGTGAGCAGGAGGAGTTTCCCGCACCCGGCTATGCCTGGTACGTCGTCGCCGTGCTGACGATCGCGTACGTCTTTTCCTTCATTGATCGCCAGATCATGAACTTCCTCGTCGGGCCGATCCGCCGCGACCTCGGAATCAGCGATACGCAGATCAGCCTGCTGATGGGACTCAGCTTCGCGATTTTCTACACGCTGTTCGGCATTCCGCTCGGGCGTCTGGCCGACACGCGGAGCCGTCGCGGCATTATTTCGATCGGCATCGCAGTCTGGAGCCTGATGACGGTCGCCTGCGGCATGACGCGGAACTTCTGGCAACTGGCCCTGACACGGATGGGCGTGGGAGTGGGAGAAGCGGCGCTGTCGCCGGCGGCATACTCGCTGATCGCAGACTACTTTCCGCCGACGCGGCGCGCCACGGCGATGAGCGTTTACTCGATGGGGATCTACGTAGGGGCCGGATTGGCGTCCATCCTCGGCGGCTGGATCGCCGGTCAGGTGGCCGGCCAGGAAAGTTACGTCCTGCCGCTGTTCGGCGCGATGCGATCGTGGCAGATTGTGTTTATCGCCGTCGGCGTCCCCGGATTGCTCGTCGCCCTGCTCCTGCTGACCGTTCGCGAGCCGGTGCGGCGCGGTCCATCGCGGTCGGGCAAGCCGGCGGCGCCGGCCACAATCGGCGAGACGCTCGCATACGTGAGCGACAACGCTTCCACGTTCATCTTCCTGAACCTGGCGATCGCATTCTTGACATTGAATTCGTACGCCAGCACGAGCTGGATTCCGTCGCTGTTTGAGCGGCGTTTCGGGTGGTCGAAACCGGAGATCGGCCTCGTGTACGGCAGCGTGATCGCGATCAGCGGTTCGCTCGGGGTGGTCGGCGGCGGGTGGCTCTCCGACTGGTGGGCGAAGCGGGGCCACGTCGATGCTCCGGTCCGCGTCGCCTGGGTGGCGTCGATGTGCTGGCTTCCCAGCGGGCTTTTGTATCCGTTGGCGCCTGACGGCTGGTGGACTGCGGCGCTCCTGGTTCCGACGGTGTTCTTCGGCAGCATGCCGTACGGCGTGGCGCCGGCGGCGATCCAGCGGATGATGCCCAACACCATGCGCGCCCAGGCGACGGCGATCTATCTGTTTGTCATCAACATCATCGGGATGGGATTGGGACCGACGGTGGTCGCGCTCTTGTCCGACCACGTGTTCCACGACGAAAACCGGCTGCACCATTCGCTGGTGATCGTCGGCGGCGCGTCGTACGTGGTCGCCACCGTGCTGCTGGCGATCGCGCGGCACCGTTATCGGCGGAGCATTGAGTACCTGGAAGACTGGAGCCGATCGCAGTCGGCCTCTCACTAGCGCCAGCAAGCGCACGCATTGTACGAGCCGCG
>JAEUIG010000471.1 GCA_016795125.1 Planctomycetaceae bacterium
GTGCCGGTCGTGAAATGACGTGATCGTTGAGAGTTGAGCGTTTGGCGGCGAGCCGAAGGCGACGCCGCGCGAACCTCGTTCCCGAACTCTGTTCGGGAACGCACTGCCGCGAAGCTTCACACGACAACCAAACGAGCGGGAGTTGATCCCGTGACAAAGCTGGCTGATCTGCAATCAAGGGTTGTTGCAGCGTGGACCCGTTCCCGCCGCGGCGGACTTCAAGCACTGCCGCTAATAGCGGCTCTCGTTTTTGGTTTCTATGCCGCCTTTATGGCTGGCGATTACATGCTCTTGTGTGTGTTGCGACCCACCCCATTGCCTGCCATGCTGACCGATCGACTGGCGACCGTGGTCCGGCATAGCCCGTTGTTCACGCTGTTCTTGTGTTGTCTTTTTCATGGATGCATCGGACTTGTCATCGGATGGCGAATCGGAGACGGCCTTTACCGTCTTGCCGCCACTTGCCCCAGGTACGCGGCGCTGGCAGCTTTCCCGATCTTCTTCCTCCCGTTTGCAGCCATCGTGCTTCAGAACCTGTTCGTGCGCTATGGCGCATTGCCGCCAACCAAGGTGGAGGCGTTGGCGGTCATCGGCCTGCTCGCTGCGCTGACATACGGATTCTCGGCCCGACGGTGGCTCCAACTGCGTCGAGCAAAAGCTGCTTCTTTGACGCCGGTCGGCGCAACGTGCGATCAACCATAAAGCGACCAGGACGCACATTCGCCTGCGACTCCCCGCTGAACACTGGGTACCAACCTTCAACGAGCATCTTGGACTCGCCATGCTCTCGTTTCTCGGCTCCCCAACAATCTGCCGCCGCGTCACCCGCCGCGATGTCCTCCAGGTCGGCGGGCTGGCGCTTGGCGGCCTGACGCTTCCGGCGCTACTGCGCAGCCAAGCTGTCGCGAAATCGGCCAGCGCCGCGCGTCACAAGTCGGTCATCATGGTCTGGCTGCGCGGAGCGGCCTCGCACATCGACAGTTGGGACATGAAGCCGGATGCGCCGCCGGAGATTCGGGGGGAGTTCAATCCGATCCCGACGAGCGTCCCCGGCATTCAGGTCTGCGAGCACATGCCGCGGCAGGCGGCGATGATGGACCGGCTGGCCATCATTCGCGGCATTCGGGGGATCGATCTCGGCGATCACACGCCGCAGTTCATCGTCACCGGGTTCCCGGATCGCGGGAAGCGGCCGGCGTTCGGGTCGATCGTCAGCAGACTGCAGGGGAGCATCAACGGCGTGCCGGCGTTTGTCGCCAACTACGACTATCACCAACGGGCAACATACACCGGCCCGTCCCACGAGCCGTTCATTCCCGAGGGGGACGGGCTGGAGAACCTGCGGCGGAATCGCGACATCCCGCTGGAGCGTCTCGGCGAGCGGAGCCGGTTGATTGGGCAGTTCGATTCGTTCCGCCGCGATCTCGATCGCAGCGAGTCGGCCGGATCGCTCGATCCGTTCGCTGTGCAGGCGCTCGATATGATCACGTCGGCGAAAGCCCGTGACGCATTCGACCTCAACCAGGAGCCGGACGCGAATCACGAGCGCTATGGCCGCTATTGCGAGTCATTCCTGATGGCTCGCCGGCTGGTGGAGGCGGGAGTGCGGGTCGTCTCAGTGAAAGTCGGCGACTGGGACACGCACGAGAAGAACTTCATCGATCACAAGGACCAGTTGCCGAAGCTCGACCAGGGGATTCACGCTTTGGTCACCGATCTCTACGACCGGGGGATGCAGGATGACGTGGCGGTCGTCGTGTGGGGCGAGTTTGGCCGGGCGCCGCGGATTTCGCGCGGCGATGGGCGCGACCACTGGCCCGAAGCGGCCGCGGCGGTGATCGCCGGCGGGGGGTTCAAGGCCGGGCAGGTCATTGGCGAGACCGACCGGCACGCGGGGGAATCGATCAGCACACCCTACACGCCGAGCAACGTCCTCGCCAGCTTGTATGCGCACATGGGGATCGACACGACCCAGTCGCTGCCGGATTTCAGCAACCGGCCGATGCACGTGCTCGACGACCGCGCCCCGGTCCACGAACTCACCTGAAACGCAAACGTCACCTCTCACGCTTGCGGTTTCACCCATGCCGTCCATCGAAGTCGAAGCCAAATACCCGCTGTCGGAGTCGCTGGACGCCTGGCGAGAACGGCTACTGGCTCTCGGCGCCGTCGCCGGCGAAACCATCGAACAGTGCGACGAGTACTTCGCGCATCCCTGCCGCAACTTTGCGGCAACGGGGGAGGCCTTTCGGATGCGGACCGTCGGCGACGAGAACGCGCTGACGTACAAGGGCCCGCTCCTGGACAAGCAGACCAAGTCTCGCAGCGAGTCCGAAATCTCCTTCGCCTCCGGCGCCGACTCCGCCGCGCAGATGCGCGACATGCTGCTGGCGCTGGGATTCAGTCCGGCCGGCCGTGTCTCGAAGCGTCGCACACTCCTCACCCTTGGACGCGCCGGTCGAACGTTCACGTTGTCGCTCGATGAGGTGGCCGGACTGGGCGTGTTCCTGGAAATCGAAATCGTGACCGAGCAGGCCGACTGGACGGCCGCCCGCGACGCCCTGCTGGCCGTTGCCGCCGACCTCGGTCTCGGCAGTTCCGAGCGCCGTTCCTACCTGGAGTTGCTGCTGGCACGTGGCCCCTGACCCGTCCTTGCGAAATCTGCTAAAAACCTGTTGCAATGCGGGACCGCAGCCGATAGTATTCGTGCGTACACTATAGCACGCAGATCGCAGGAACAGCGCCCATGGCCCAGAAAATGAAGTCCGCCCGCCGCGTCGCCGAGAAGCCGAGCGAAACCGAGCAGCAACTGCAGAACACGCTCGGCCAGATCCACAAGACGTTCGGCGAAGGCTCGATCATGCGGCTGTCCGATCCGGGGACCGCCGTGCCGGACGGCATCTCGGTCGGCGCCCTGTCGCTGGACCTGGCCCTCGGCGGCGGCGGATTTCCCCGCGGCCGCATCATCGAGCTGTTCGGCCCGGAGTCCAGCGGCAAGACGACCCTCGCACTGCATGCCGTCGCGAGCGCCCAGCAGGCGGGGGGCATCGCAGCGTTCATCGATGCGGAACACGCGCTTGATCCGGCATGGGCCAAGCGGCTGGGAGTCAATCTCGAAGAACTGCTGGTCAGCCAGCCGTCGTACGGAGAAGAAGCCCTGCAGATCGCCGAGATGCTGATCAAGTCGAACGCCGTCGACATCATCGTGATCGACTCGGTCGCGGCGCTGGTGCCGAAGGCCGAACTCGATGGCGAGATCGGCGACAAGCATGTCGGCCTGCAGGCCCGCATGATGAGCCAGGCGATGCGCAAGTTGACTGGCGCCATCTCGAAGGCCAAGACCTGCGTGATCTTCATCAACCAGATCCGCGAGAAGATCGGGGTGATGTTCGGCAGCCCGGAAACGACTCCCGGCGGCCGCGCTCTCAAGTTCTACGCCTCCTGCCGTGTGGATGTCCGCCGCATCGCGACTCTGAAGGAAGGGGAAGAATCGATCGGCATCCGCATGCGGGCGAAGGTCGTCAAGAACAAGGTGGCCCCGCCGTTCCGTTCGGCCGAGTTTGACATGCTCGGCAGCAGTGGGATCAGCCTGTCCGGGGACGTCCTCGACCTGGCGACGGCCGAGCGGATCGTGCAGAAGAGCGGCGCATGGTTTACCTACGGCGACGTCCGCCTCGGCCAGGGGCGCGACAAGTCGCGGGTGTTTCTCGAAGAGAACAAGAAGCTCCTCGAGGAAATCCGCCGCAAGGTGCTCGAACAGCACCGCCATGCCCCCGCGTCCGCCCAGGTCGGTGCTGCTCGTGCCGAAGTCAACGGGGAATCGTCTGACGACGATGTGGAGGCAGAGGAATAGCTGCAGCCGGGTACGAAAGCCACTGCCGTCATCGAGCCAAGTGGTTGATCCGGCTTGCCACAATAATTCAGGGCACAAGGAATGCCCCCTCGAATGGACCGAGCCTTCAATCATTGTCAGCCGGCGGAATCGCGAGCGAAACGGCGATCGGCAGCGCCAGATTCACCACGGAGTACACGGAGACCACGGAGCAGAACCAGAGGTTGAATGCCTTTTCTCAGTGTCCTCCGTGTACTCCGTGGTGAACTTCCGCCTCTGCGGAGGTTGGCGCGGATGACAGTCCTCAATGGAGGTCGCACTACAATTGTTGTGCAAGACTGGTTGATCCCCGTGGGGCGAGCGGACAAGGGAACCCTGCGGGTCTATCCGGCATGCAGGGCCGCAGTGGCCGCTTCCCGGACGCGGTCGTCGGAATCCCTGGCAGCGCGCTCGAGAGCTGTGCGCGCGGCTGCATCGGGGCCGATCTTTCCGAGCGCTTCGGCCGCCAGCCGCCGGACTCCTGGGCGTCGGTCCTGCAGCAATGTGGTCAGCGTGGGGACTGCCCAGTCCCCGTCCGGACCAAGATTGCCGACCGCCACGATCGTTCCGCCTTCTCCTTCGCGCATCGCCTTGATGAGCACCGGGACGTATTTCTCTCCGGCCGGATCAAGCTCCCTGAGCGACCACGCTGCCGCCATACGGACGGAAAGTTCCGGATCATCCAGCAGGTCTTCGATCGGCGGGACCGCCGATTGACCGGCATCCCCCATGTGCCCCAGGGCGCGCGCTGCCGACTGCCGCACACCCGGATGCAGATCGCCCAGTACGGAGGTCAGTGCCGGAACTGCAGTTGCAGCCGGTTCCCCGAGTTCCCGCAGGGCATCGGCAGCCGCAATCCGGGACTCCCTGTCGGTGCCCTGCAGTTCTGCGATGCGCGCAGCGACGGGGTCCTCCCCCTGGCAACCGGCGAAAACGACGGTGAGCAACAGAGCCGGCAGTGAGCCGGTCCGCCATGGAGAACGATCCTGTTCAGAATGCTTCGACGAAGTCGCCGTTCGACCGCGTCGCCAGCGCCACGTACTCTCGCTCACCGATGTCCTCCGAAATGAACCTCACCGAGCCGTCCACGAGAAGATGCATGGCGCCGCCGGGATGCTGGCTCGACGGGCCGTATTCCGAGGACGGGTTTTCGTAGATGAAGTAGGGGCGATGGTTCAGCGAGACCCGGCGGGCGCCGTATCCCGGCGGGTTGCCGGCATCGTACGGCCGCGCGACGAGCGCCGCCGTGCCGCCGTCGGTCCAGACCATCATTTTCTCTTCGCGCGTCTCGCAGATCAGCACCGTCTGGCCTGTGCCATCGGTCACGTCGTTGAGCTGTGTGTGCGACAGCGGGAACATCGTCCCGTCGGGGGCAAGCAGTTGTGAGTTCTGCCCGTAGATGTGCCCGACATCGCTGGCCCCCATCGCCGCATAGTTGGTGATCGCACAACGTTCGGAGAACCGCGTGTAGTTCTCGTCGCGGCTGAAGCGCGGGCCGGCGTACGACGGGCAGCGAAACACCTCCGGCAGCATCTCCGCCAGCGGAAGATTGACGGGATCCATCGACGACAGATTGAAATTGAACTGGTTGTGCAGCGTCTGCTGATCGATGTACGGCAACAGCAGGCTCGACCAACTGTGAATATGCCGGCCTTTCGGCACAACGATCCAGCCCCCCTGTTCCACGTCGCTGGTGCTGCTGGGGGGGAACAGGCCGTGCGCACTGTGATAGTTGTGCAGCGCAATGCCGACCTGCTTGAGATTGTTGCGACAGGTGGTCTGCCGTGCGCTTTCCCGGGCCTGCTGCACCGCCGGCAGCAGCAAGGCCACCAGAATGCCTATGATTGCAATGACGACGAGCAGTTCGATCAGCGTAAAGCCGCGACGCATGCCTGTCATGTTGCTCCTGCCGGCGCGAAACGCCGATCCCCGACCCCGATGCACTCGGGAATCATAACAGAGACTTCGGGAAGCGAGCGCAGAAACGCGCGCAGGGCGGCGAAGGCGCGCCCCGGCGGTCCTGACCAGCGAACAGGCCAACGGAGAACTCTGGCTCAGTCGGCCAGCAGATGCGACCGGAGCAGTTCGACTGTGCGGCAGGCGCGCGCCTCGAACACCCTGGGATCGGGCGCCCGTCCGACCGGCCTGACAGTCACGTCGATCTCAATGCGTCTCATCGAGGCCGACCGTTTGGAGACCTGCTGGTCTCCGAGCACGACGATCATTTCCACCGGCTGGCGGCGCGAATCGGAGCCCCACCGGCCGAAGATCGTCGATTCGCCGACCCGCATGGCGATCAGGTTCTCCTGCACGTCCAGCAGGCGGGCACGATGGTCTTCGACGAAGCCTTTCAGCTTCGCGACCAGGATGTCCTCCGCCTGGCAGGCGACGAACTTCGCAGTATGGACCAGTTCCCCGACTGGCGCCGACGTCTCGGCTTCAGCGGTCGCGTCATCCCCGGCAATCCGGTAGCACACCCGGTTGCGTCCGCCGCGCTTGGCGTCGAACAGCGCCTGGTCGGCGCGCTGCAGCACCGACTCGGGCGTGTCATCGGGACCAATCTCTGCGACGCCGAATGATGCGGTCACGCGGATCTCCTTGGAGTTGACAAGCCGGGCGTTCTGGATCGCGCGCCGCACGCGGTCGGCGCGCTGCACTGTCTGTTCGAGCGGCGTTCCCGGGCACAGGATCAGGAACTCCTCCCCGCCGTAGCGTCCGAGCGTCTCGGCAGAATACAGCTCATCTCCAAGCAGGCGGACGAGACCCACGAGGACATCGTCGCCGGCTGCATGGTCGTGCAGGTCGTTGACCTGCTTGAAGTGGTCGAGATCGAGGAAAATGACGCTGAACGGTTCATCGCAGCGATGCTGCTGGTACTCCGCATACAGTTCGCTGAGTCGCGATTCGAGCTGTCCGCGATTGGCGGCGCCGGTCAGCGGGTCCTGGTTGGCGGCCTCGCGCAGCTCCTTGTAGAGCACGGAGTTCTTTTTGGAGTGAGACAGATCGCGGACGATCTCGGCGACGCCGAGGAGCCGGCCGTTGGCGTCGTGCAAAGGCAGTGCATGGAACTCGATTTCACGCCGCTGTTCGGTGTCTCCCGGCAACTTGAGCACCGAACAATGCGACTGGCTGGTTTCGACGACGCGATGCAGCGGATAGGCCGAATCGGGAAGCGGCCGGCCGACCGCGTCCAGGGCGCCGATCAGCCTGCGCGACCAGGGTTCGCCCGGCGTGAATGTGGCGGTCGGCAGGACGCGTGCCAGTCCCGTGCTGCAGACGACGAGCTTGAGGTCCGCATCAGTGAGGTAATAGGCGTCGTACAGGCTCTCGAGCACGTACAGGTAGGCAAAAGCGTTGCACAGCGCGCTGGCCTGCCCGACGGTCGTCGCGTCGACGGGAGCGCTGGCGCGGACGGCTTCCACCGCCTGCTGGTGATCGCCCAGCAGAGACTGCCCGCCTCCGGCCAGCCACCGCCGCAACGCAGCGATGACATTGCGATCCAGTTGCCGGTCGGACTCGAGCAGTTCCGTGACGGCCGCGCTGTGCGACAAGTGCTGCCGGTACGACTGATCGTGCACCAGCGAGTCGTACATGTCGGCGACAGACAGAATCCGCGCACCCTGGTGGCGATCTGCGGCCGCGTCCGTGTCGGTCGGCGCCAGTGACGCGCGGGCCGCCTGCGCAATCAGCGTCACGACGTCCTGATGCAACCGGCACGCCTGCAGAATCGTCAGGCCGACGCACTGGTTCTGTGCCACCAGCTCGGCCTCGTCGGGGCTGAGGGTGCCCGGTTTGCGCAGGATGCTGTCCGGCACTCCGATCTTGCCGATGTCGTGCAGCAGCGCAGCCAGCTCGATCACGCGCAGCTCGTGATCCTCCCAGCCCAGTTCCCGCGCAATCCCGACGCAGGTGAGAGCGACGCGGCGCGCGTGGTAGATCGTGGCCGCGTCGCGGTAGTGCAGCGCGGACAACAGGCTGCGCAGCACGCCCGGTCGGACCAGCGACTGGTACGGGTCGTCTGCGTCCGATTCAGTCGGATCGTCCGCCTGCCGCAGCAGCGTGATCAGCGTCAGGAGAATCCGGGATGAGTCGGCCGGATGGGCGCTGGGCGCGGCGGGCGGACTGCGATCCCGGTTGACGGCTTCGGTTGTGACAGCCATGCGATCCCTCGAAATGGGACAGAGACCGCCGTATGTGAAGTGAGACCGTCGGCGATCTTGTCGCAACGCTACGTCACCGGAGTGACGAGTCAAACCGGCCGACGTGGTCCGGCATCGAGAAGAACGCGGCTCGCCCGGGAAGTCGGTCAGCGGAACCGGCGTAACCGCTACGACCGGCCCAGTTCCTGTGAGCGCCGCGTGGCCGCCATGACCGCATTCATCAGCACGCCGCGCAACCCGCCGCGTTCGAGCTCGTGCAGTCCGGCGATTGTTGTGCCTCCGGGGCTGGCCACGGCATCCTTCAGGGCGCCCGGATGCTGGCCCGTGGTCAGCACCATCTGGGCGGCGCCGAGCAGCGTTTGCGCCGCCAGCCGCATGGCAACGTCGCGCGGCAATCCGGCGGCCACGCCGCCGTCGCTGAGCGCTTCGATCATCTGAAACGCGTAGGCCGGTCCGCTGCCAGAAAGTCCCGTGACGGCATCCAACAGCGGTTCGGGAACCTGCACGGCCAAACCGACCGTCTCCAGCAGCGACTTCGTCAACGCGGCATCGGCCGGAGTCGCGGCAGCTCCGATCGAGAATCCGGAGGCGCCCTGGCCAACGAGACAGGGAGTGTTCGGCATCACGCGTACGATGCGCGCCTGCTCGCCCAGCATCGACGACAACGTCGCCAGCGGCATCCCGGCGGCGATGGAGATCACCAGCTGCGACGGCTTCAGCAGGGGGCGCAATTCTCCGAGAACGCTTCGCAGAGACTGCGGCTTAACCGCCAGCACGATGACGTTGGCCCGCGCGACCACGGCCGCGTTGTCGGCGACGATCTCGCCGCAGGCCGCCTCTTCAAACGCAGTGCGGGCGGCGGGTTCCACGTCGCTGGCGACGATCCGGTCGGCAGAAGCGAAACCAGACTGGACCAGGCCGCGAGCGAGGGCAGTCGCCATTCGGCCTGCGCCGATGAATCCGATTTCAATCACGGCGCCGGACTGCGTGCGTGTGGACGATGCGGTCGACATGCTGTTGGAGGAGTTGCCAGTTGGGCAGGGAATGCCAGACGATTTTAACGTGGTTCGGACGGATGCCTGAACCGTTCCGGCGCTGTTGCGAGGTATCAGAAGAGTCCGGCCAAACAGACGAGAACTCAGCCTTCTGCAAAGCCTTACGACCGCGCGGCTTGGATCGATTGCCCGGCCATCGGGTGTCCCGCAGCGGACGCTCTTACTATAATCGCCGCAACCTCTGCACCGATAGCTATGGCGAAACTCGCGGAATTGCTGCGTTCCAATCGGTCGTCGGCCGGAGATACGCGGCCCGGGGATGATTGTCACGATTGC
>JAEUIG010000499.1 GCA_016795125.1 Planctomycetaceae bacterium
AAGCCCCGTGAACGGGGCTAAGGGTTGTCGATGCTGCCCGTTTCACCCGGCGTAAACGCCGGGCCTAGTAAAAGATTGTCAGCTATCGGTTGTCGGTGATCGGTCGTCGGTCATTACATCGGCGAGCCGGGCGGCGTCAGACCCCGGATCGGGTGTCAAACAATTCCCTGAATCCTGAATCCTCGCCCCTCACTTCTCCTCTCCGTCCTGCTGTCGCTTCCGCTTCATGTCCAGCAGGCGGCTGGTCGTCGACGTCTGGTCCGTCGTATTCGGCGGCTTCTTCGGCCCGCCCGGCTTTGGATCGGTCCGCGGTGCCGGCGGTTTCGTTCGCTGCGCCTGTTGCTCGCGCAGGAACGCCGCCGTCTGTGCCACCTGCTTGAGCGGGCTTTCCTCGCGCCTTTGCAACTGGGCAGAGACGTCTTTCTTGCGTGCGAGCAGCGCGCCCATCGTCTTCGTCGATTCGCCGCGTTTCTCGAATCCGAGTGCGCGCTTGATCGAGCGCCAGTCGAGCTGCACGCGGCGAATGCCGACGTCCAGCGGCACCAGGCAGGCGAGTACGATCAGGAACCAGTCGAAGATCGGCTGCGAGCTTTGCTTCGGCTCGCGGCGGCCGTACAGCTGTTGCTGCAATTGTTCGGGTGGTGTGTTGGGATCAAGCTGCTCGCCGCCGGTTTCTTCCATGATCTGCTGCAGCACCGGCCAGTTCGACCGGAAGTTCACGTACTCCGGCGAATACGAAACGATGAAGCCCCCCATCGCGCGGTCCTCGCGATCGCTCCCCGTCCCCGCAGCCATGATCTGGTACGCCCCCTTACCCCACAGCGGGAACGTCGCCTGGTAGCGGCGCGGGCCAACCTGCTTAAGCTGGATCGTCTCCGACTGGTCGCGCGGACCGGTGACTTCCGCGGCGACGTCGAGGAACATCTCTTCGGGGTGGAAATCCTCGACAAGCACAACCCCCTCTGCGCCGGACGTGTAGCTCCACAGCTTGAGGTGCCCCTCCTTGCGGACACGGGAGACGCGGATCAGCAGTTGTTTGACGAACGCCTGGTACTGCTCCCAGTTGACCCAGTTGGCGCCCCAGTTGGGAGACAGGTCGGAGGTGAACGCGGCCGTCGTACCCAGTCCGTAGTGCCAGACCGCCAGCACCGGGTCGGTTTCCCCCTCCTCCGCTTCCTTCGGGACCGTGTTGAGGATGTCCTCGACCAGTCCGTTCTCCTTCAGCGATGTCAGCACGTAGCCCTGCAGCGACGGGACCGCCTCGATGCCGTCCAGGACCTGCGACGGCATGCCTCCCTGCGGAAAGATCTCGCCGTTCTGGATCATGCTCCGTTTGAGCGTCTTGGCCTCCTTGATGAAGATGCTCGGCAGCTCGTTGGGATCGGACGGAAAGTAGTACCGCCCTTTCGTGACCGACGCGATGGCCCGCAGCGCGCCGATTTCCGTCCCGCCGTGGGGAAAAATCGCCACGGTCGAAATGCTGATCTTCGCGTCCAGGAACTTCTGCATCAGCGGCGGATCGGGCGGCTGAGGGTCGCCATCCGAGATGATGATCATGTGCCGCGTCGCCGCGTCGCTGGCCACGAGCGCATCAAGGCCTTCGGACATGGTCGGCCCGAAGGCCGGCATGTCGCCGATCGCCGCGCTGTTGATCGAGGGCACCAGGCTGTCGTACTCGGCCGCCTTGGTCAGCTTGAACAGCCAGTCTTCGCCGCCGGCGCCGTACGCCAATACACCGACCTCATCCTCGGATCCCAGCACCTTGATCGCCTGCTTCGTGATCCGCTTGCCCCACGTATTTCCCTCCGGAAACTCGCAGGTGTGCAGGATGATGACCAGCGCCCCCTTCGGCAGGATTTTCTTCTTCGTGATGTCCATCGACACCGGCAACAGGTCTTCCACGACTGTCCGGTGATAGCCCCCGGGACCGAAGCTGTTCTCGCCGCCCACCATCAGGAAGCCGACGCCCTGATTGAAGACCGCGTCGTGCAGCGCCTGAAGCTTGACGGTATCAAACGCATCCTGCGGGACGTTGCAGAAGATCACGCAGTCGTACGGCATCAACGACAGCGCGTCGCTCGGGAAGTCGTACGCATCCATGATCTCGACCGCCCGCTCTCCCTCCTGGATCGCCTTCTGCAGCGACTGGTAATCGGCCGGATTGCCGAGCGGGTCGGTGACCAGCAGGACCTTGCCTTCCCCTTCGACGAAGATGTAACTGACGGCGGTGTTGTTTTCTTCGAGATGGTCCGTGCCGTCGGCCGGCTTGATGATCGCCCGATACTCGTAGTAGCCCGCCCCGCGGAGGTAAATCGGAATGTTGATCCGCGTCTTGCCCGTGTCGTACTCCACATCCAGCTCGGCGATCTGCTGGCCGTTCTCCTCCAGCACCAGTTTGCCTTCGCCCGGCTTCAGCGCGGAGACGATTGCCGAGGCGACGTAGTTCTCGCCGATCTTGACGAACTGCGGCAGCTCCAGCCGCTCGATCCACACTTCGTCGTCGTAGGAGTAGCTGATCGGCAGCACATCGACCGCGATGTCGCGGGTCCGCAGCTCGTCGAGCACCTGCCGCAGGTTGCCGGCCGTCTCGCTGCCGTCGCTGATGAGCACGATCCTCCCGCGCAGTTCTTCCGGCAGCATGGCGGAGGCCAACGACAGCGCCTGCTCGATGTTCGTCGCATCGCGATTGATCCGCGAGTTGAGCACCAGCCGCCCGCCTTCCAGCGGGAAGCTCTGTTGCGGAGGCAATTCCACGGCGGCGTTGCTGCCGAACGTGATCAGTCCGGCTTCATCCTCCGGCGGCTTCTCGGCGACGGTGCCGGCGACGAACTCGGCTGCCTTCGTGGTGGCTTCGTCGCCAACGGAATCTGAAGTGTCGAGCGCATACACGATTGACAGCTTGTCGCTGGTCCGAACCGCGCGCGGCTCGGCGATCAGCGCCACGAACACGCCCACCAGCGTCAGCCGCACCAGCAGGGCGGTCAGCGCACGCGACCGGTTAAGCCCGCTGTATCCATTCAGGCTCATCCACCAGATCCAGATCGTGACGCCCATCAGGCAGAACGCGATCGGCTGCGTGAACAGGACGACTTCGCAAGTCCGCAAGCCATGTGACAGCCACGCGGGCAAACCGTTGATGACTCGCTCTGGCAGCAGTTGGGTTGCGTCCAGGAGCAGGATGGCTACTCCATAGATCAGCAGGAAGATGACGAGCGGCAGCGTCTGCTTCCAGTGGAAGGGCGCGCGGCGTTTCGGAAAGAACGAACGCAGGATGCGGAGGATGTTCACAGGCTCAGCTCCACGATCCTGCGGTTGCCGGTATCCGCCACCACGATGCGGCCGTCGGGCGTGGTGGCGAGTCCCCACGGCGTCCAGAACTCTCCCGTGCCCCGGCCCGTCCTGCCGTAGCGGCCCCGCATTTCGCCGGTGAGAGTCACCTGCGACACGCGCCCCGATTTGTACTCAATGATGTCCATCCGGCCGTCATCGGCGATCGTCAGGTCGTACGGGTATTCCAGATTCGATGCGCCGCCGAGAGTCACCTCTCCCAGCAGCTTGCCATTGTCGTCAAACCTCTGAATCCGGTTGTTGATGATGTCGCAGACGTACAGGTTCCCTTTGTGCCACGCGAGTCCTCCCATCCGCTGGAACTGTCCGGGACCAGTCCCCGCGTCGCCGAACTCCGACAGAAACTTCAGGTCCGCCGAGAACTTCTGGACCCGGTCGTTCCCCCCGTATTCGGCGACATACAGGTTTCCTTGGGCGTCTTCCGCGACGTCGCACGGATAGATGAACTGCCCCGGACCTTCCCCTTTCTCGCCAAAGGCTCCCTGCAGTTCGCCGGTCTGGCTGAAAAGCACGACGCGATGATAATGCGTGTCGGCGATCGCCAGCCGGCCATCGTGCATCACGATGATCCCTTCCGGCCGGCCGACCGAGTACTCCGGCATCCACCATTTGCGGCTGAGCTTGCCGTCCATTCCGTACACGACGACGCGGCCGATATCGTCGAGGACAAACAGTTCTCCCTGAGGGCTGAATGTCATCGCCCGCGGCGCCGGCAGGCGGCCCTCCTCGACCGGCAGCGACCAGGCCCGCGTCGATGCGACCGGCAGCGCTGTTTCCTCCGGAGGACTGCCGCCGCAGCCGGCGACCAGCAGCGCCACCACCGAAGAGAGCAGCGCTGTGAGCGAGACACGCAGGCCGCGTTTCGGCACGGCGCCCCGCAACGAATGGATGAACGACCGGCAACGGCCGGCGTCGTCACGAAGCTGCACTTCGGACATGCTGCCCGCGGAGACTGACGCTTCCACGGTGAACGGTCCGTCGGCCGCAGGCGTCAACTCCAGTGCTTCCGGACGAATCCCCCGCGCCGCCGTCATCACAGTACCGAGCCATGTGCGTGCGTCCTCTGGTTCGAACCAGTTAACCGGTCCGAGCAGTTCGGCGAGGGCCGGGGATGCGGGCCGCGCATACAAATCCGCCACCGGTCCGTTCCACGCAATGCGACCCATTTCGAGGCACAGCACATGCTCCGCCTCACGCAGAATGATCTCCGGATCGTGCGATGAGAATACCAGAGACGTGCCCTGTTCGGCGCAGATGGCCCGCAAGGCATTCCAGCAGTCGCGTCGCAGCGAACGATTGACGTGCGACAGCGGCTCGTCCATCACCAGCACCTGCGCACGACTCGCCAGCGCCCGCGCCACCGAGAGCCGCGAACGCTCTCCTTCCGATAACGAATCGGGTCGCGCATCGGCAAAGGCCGTCAGACAGAACAGTTCCAGGAGTTTGTCGAAAGACGCGGACCGGGAGGGCGAGGCTCCTGCCGAGCCGCAACTAAGGTTGATACCCGATTGCCGTTCGGCTCGACAGGAGCCTCGCCCTCCCGCCGGACTCTCGTCCGGCGAAACAGTTTCGAGATGTTCCCGCACCGTCAGGTGCGTCCACAATCCGTCATCCGGCGGACACCAGTACACGGGCAGCCGCTTCGCCCCGCTGGAATCGGCGGACGCGACCGCCGGCTCCCGCTGAATCACGCCTGCCGCCGGACGCTCGAATCCGACCAGTAGATTGAGCAGCGACGTCTTGCCGGCCCCCGACGGGCCCGCGATCGCGCACACGCCCGGCGGGATCTCAACCGTGACGCGGTCGAGACGCGGGCCGTTGCGCCCCGGCAGTGTCACGTCGTGCAATGTCCACAGCACCCGATTCATGCGGAGTTTCCACCCGTCCGCCACTGCCGCAGGAGCAGCGCGGCCGCCGAGGCCAGCACGAGCGGCGTTGCCACCGTCACGCAGACCATCGCCGACAGCCCCGCGATATGACCGAAGTGCATGAAATTGTACAGCCGCTTGACCACCGGCTCCATTCCCGGCGGGGCGGAGATGGTGGCGATCATCAGGTCCAGGTACCCCCAACTGCAGACCAGCACGTACGACCAGAACCGCGCGCTGCCACGCAACCGCCAGTCCAGCCTGCGTGCCCCGCGTCGCTGCGTCCGCACCCCTTCAGCCAGCAGGGCCGCGCCATGCAGGGCTGAAGTCCGCCGATCATATGGCACGCAGGTCTGCAGCAGCACCGCGCGCGGCAGTAACACCAGCGACAGTGCCGTAATGATCCGCGCCGGGCTGTCATACGCCCACCGCAGCCACGATTGTTGGAACAAATCGTCGACCAGCAGCGCCAGCGTCATGCTGCCGCACAGCCCCGGAAGCAGCAGCAGGCCGACGAGCACAGGTCGCCAGGCCGCTCCAGTGGCGGAATCGACGGCGGTTTTCGATGCCGTAGAGGATTCAAGCCGTTGGATCAGTCCCCCGGCCACCGTGCAGGCAATCGCTCCGGCCGTCATCGCCAGCGCCAGTCCCTGCACGAGTTCCCGCCAGAACGACGGCTGCTGGCCCAGTGTTGCCAGTCCGGTCCAGACGCCCCGCAGCACGACCGCGCTCGGGATCACGAGGACGATCAGGCAGGCGGCCATCGGCCACGCCCACCAGCGGTCGCCGGCCGGCGGTTCCCGGCCGCGTGCCGGTCGCCGTCCTGTCGTCCAGGCACGCCACATCCACGCGACGACCGGCACCACCACCAGCGCCTGGATCGCCACGAGGGCCAGCATCCGCCAGCGCGTGGCCGTCAGATCGACCAGTCCCGCATACCTCGTGAACAGCCATTCCGGCCATCCGCGGACCTGCATCAGCGCGGCGATCTCGGACTCCTGAAAGGCGAACAGGAACATGATTGCCGCCGCCGGCAACCATGCCTGCCGCGGACCGCGCAGCTCCGTCGCCGCCCGCCGCCACAGCCCCGCAGCGGGATGGCTCAGTCGCCAGCAATGCACCGCGCTGGCCGACAGCATCGGTGGCGGCGCGAAGTACAACAGCAATGCGCCGACCGGCGCCGCCTGTCCGATCAGGATTGCCGCATACAGCGCCTCGTTCCACCACGGGTGATGGACGAGCGACAGCGAATAGTTGCGGTACCCGTATCCTACGATCAATCCGGGTGCCAGGCAGGGCGCCAGGATCAGCAGCCAGCCCGTCACGCGCAGCTTGCCGCGCTGCTGTGCTCCGAGTCGCGACAGGTGCACGGCGCCACACAGTCCGACGGCCGCGACCAGCAAGCTGCGCAACAGCGACCAGCCGCAAGCGGCCGTGAACGTCACGGAGCGTACTCCGCTTTCAGCCAGGCCAGGCATTCTTCCTGCGCCAGGCCGAGGTCGGTCATGTCGGCGGTTTCCCGCGCCCAGTCCGCCAGCTGCTGCACTTCCACTGAGAGGGGGCCCGAGACCGGTCCCAGCGGAATCTGCCGCGCCTTGCTGGCGGCCAGTTCCAGTTCGACCGCCTCCGACAGCAGGTAGTCCACCAGCTTCTGAGCGGATTCCAGGTTGTCGGTGCCGCGAATGATCGCCACGCTGTTCGGAATGCAGATCGTCCGGCCGTCGATACGGATCGGAAACTGGGCGACCGGCTTTTTCTCATCCTGCGCGACGAAGTAGTCGTCGGTGTCGGTCATGCCGAAGCTGCATGTTCCAGCTGCGACGAGGTTTTTGACGGTCGCATTCCCCGACACCACCTGGCAGCC
>JAEUIG010000507.1 GCA_016795125.1 Planctomycetaceae bacterium
TTCCTCCGACAGCGGATCGCCCCCCTTGGGCATGCGCCGCTCCGCATCGGTCGCGCGGAGCGCCCGCAGGAGGAGACTGTTGTCCGCGTTGCCGACAACGAGCAGCGGACCGGAACGACCGCCGCGCTTCCAGCCGACGAACGTGTCCAGCCGCAGGTTCGCGCGCGGATTCTCGGCGCCGTGGCAGCCGAGACACGCGTCGGCAACGATCGGGGCCACGTCACGGCTGAAGCTGATGCCGCCTCCCGCATTGCCGGCCTTCTGCTGCAGCCGGGCAAGCGCCTCGCGCTGGCGCCCGATTAATGCCGCGACTCCCAGCAGGCTCCGGTCATCGGTCGCAACGCCGGCGGCCGTCGCGATCTCCTGGAGCTTTGTCTCGGCCGCATCGAGAGCGGCATCCGCCGCATCGAATTCCTTCCGGCGCAGCATGGCCGGAACCTTGTTGACATCGGACTTCAGCGACGCCAGCTCCTTCCGCTGCTCGGGAGAGACATCCGCCGACGCGGCTTCTGCAGCAATCACAACGGCGGCTGCAAGCGCGATCGCTGCGAGCGCGACACGCTGAAGCAATCGATTCCCATGGCGCAGCGGGTTCCCTGGCATCAGTCCCGGCAAGTCAGCATCTCCCCATGCGATGGTCTCTCCCGATTCTAACCCCGGTATCCCGAAAAACGTTCGCCCAATTCAACTTCTTAATTTCCAGTCACTTGCGACGTTGACGCCAGCCCATTTCTCCGTTCCCTCTCCCCTGCTCTCTGTCCCCCGTCCACTGGCCATTGACCCCTGCCCCATTTCCCTCTGGACACACTTGAGCGAATCCCTAGAATCCCGCCCCGATCGGCAATCTGTGCCGGTCGACTGGTGTCACGTCACGCCCGGGACCTTCCCCGGAATTGCCTGGAAACAGGCCGGGTTGTCGCCATCCTCCCGCAGGGATGAGGAGAGCCCGACACCGCTGCTCGCAGTGTCCCTGATGAGCAGCACACCCGCGCGTCCCCGCAAACGCGCCAAGGACCAGACCCATGACTCTGTTGCCGCGATGGATCGCCGAGCGCCGCAGGCCGCGGCCACAAGCAGGACTGGTATCGCTCCTTTCGCTGCCGGCAATGCTGACACTCGCGGGCTGCTACAGCCCGATGTATTCGCAGCCGTACGGTCAGCCCTATGGCCAGCCGGCCTATCCCGGCACCATGGCGCCGGGCGGCACGTACTATCCCGGCGCTGCGCCCGGGGCGACTCTCGGCACCCCGACATACAGCAATCCATCCGGCGGCAGCGGCGTTGGCGGTGATGCCCCCTTCTACGGCTCACCAAGTTCCAGCACCCAGAACCGTCCCGTCCCCGACTATCCGGACGGGCAGTATTACCCCAACGGCGCCTCGGGATCGAGTGGGTTCGGCACCACCGCGTCCCCGGCGACGGAGACTTTCGAGCCGCCGATCTCCACGGGCGGGGCCAGCGAAATCTCGCTGACGCGCGAAGTCAACAATATTGCCGATGAACAGTACGCCTACGACACCGCAGGACATCGGTGGGTGCAGGGCGTCGTCAGCTTCGATCCGCGCGACAAGTCGTGGGGCATCGTCTACAGCATCGACCCGCAGGCGGACGACCCGCACAACGGCTACCTGACGCTGGCCGATGACCCGCGCCTGGCGTCACTCAAGGACGGCGACGTGGTCCGTCTGGACGGCGAAGTCGACCCGACGCGGCTCGACTACTCCAACCAGCCGTCATTCGTCGTGCGCCAGATCACGCCGATGAGCCGATAGCGAGCGGCGGGGTTCAGCCCCGCCGTACCCGTGGGCCAAGCCCACCGGCTCACTACACGTCGAGATCATCCACCTCACCCGCCTCTTCCATGATGATGCGGTAGCGCTCGGACGCGTCGTTGCCGAGCAATTGTGAGAACGTCGTCTCCGCATTGACGAAATTGTCGATGTCCACGCGCAGCAGCTGGCGCGTCTGCGGATCGAGCGTCGTCTCCTTGAGCTGGGCCGGGTTCATTTCTCCCAGCCCTTTGAACCGCTGCACGTCGGCGTTGCGATTGGCCGGCAGCGAGGCGAGCAGGGCCTCTTTCGCCGCATCGTCCGGCACGTAGTACCGCTCCTTGCCGACCTCGATCTTGTACAGCGGCGGCTGTGCCAGGAACACTTTGCCGGACTGGATCAGGTCCCGCATGTGCCGGAAGAAGAAGGTCAGCAGCAGCGTCGAGATGTGGTACCCGTCGCTGTCGGCGTCGGTCAGGAGGATAATCCGGCCGTAGCGGAGCCGGTGGATATCGAAGTTCGGCCCGATGCCGGTGCCGAGTGTTTCGATGAGGTCCTTAATCGACTGGTTCTGCAGGATCTTGTTGAGGGCGATGGCCTCGGTGTTGAGGACCTTGCCGCGCAGCGGGAGGACGGCCTGAACGCGGGCATCGCGGGCGCTGGCGGCCGTGCCGCCGGCGGAGTCCCCTTCGACGATGAACAGCTCGCACTCGTCGGGTTCGTTGGAGCGGCAGTCGAGGAGTTTGCCGGGGAGGTTGCTCTTTTTTCCCGGCGCCCCTTTGCGGCGAACTTGTGAGACGGCTTCCCGGCTGGCGAGCCGAGCGCGGGCGGCAAGGATCACGCGGCCGACGATTGCGTCGGCGATCGACGGGTTGCTGTTCATCCAGCCTTCGAGTCCCGGCCGCACGAGGCTTTCGACGCCGGAGGTCAGCTCCGGGTTGTTGAGGCGTTCTTTCGTCTGGCCCTGGAACATCGGGTCCGGCAGGAAGACCGACAGGATCGCGACAACCCCTTCGCGGATGTCGTCCGGCGTGATCTCGAGACCTTTCTGCTTGATCTCGTGCACGTCCATGTAGTTCTTGACGGCCTTCGCGACGCCACTGCGCATGCCGGACTCGTGTGTGCCGCCGGCCCGCGTGCGGATGCCGTTCACGTAGCTGCGGACCTGTTCGTCGGTCGCGTCGGTCCAGCGGAGGACGACTTCGATGCGGACGCTGTCCTCATCTCGCTCAATGGCGAACTGCTGCTCGTGGACCGGCTTTTTCTTGTCGTCAACGATGATGCGTTCGAGGTAGTCGCGGATGCCTGCGGGGTGATGCAGTTCGACCGTCTCTCCCTTCGCTTCATCGACGAAGGTGATCTTGAGCCCGCCGTGGATGTACGAGATGTCCTCCAGGTGCTGTCGGATCGTCTCGGCATGGAACTGGATGCGGCGGAAGATCTGATCGTCCGGCCGGAAGAAAATGATCGTCCCGCGGCCGCGAAACGGCCGCACCTTGCGGACCGGGGTCGTCGGCCGGCCGCGTTTGTACCGCTGCTGCCACTCGTGCCCGTCGCGGTGCACCGTCGCCACGAGTTCTTCCGACAGCGCGTTGACGACCGACGAACCGACGCCGTGCAATCCGCCGCTGCGCGCGTAGTTCTTGTTGCTGAATTTGCCGCCGGAGTGGAGTGTGGTGAGGATCAGCTCCAGCGCCGAGATTTTCGCCTTCTTGTGCTTGTCGACCGGAATGCCGCGTCCGTTGTCCTCGACGGTGGCGGAGCAGCCGTCCTTGTGCAGGGTGACGGTGATGCGGTCACACTCGCCGGCGAGGTATTCATCGACGGCATTGTCGACGATTTCCCACAGCAGGTGATGCAGCCCGCGGGCATCGACGCCGCCGATGTACATGGACGGCCGGCGGCGGACCGCCTCCAGCCCCTCCATGACCTCGATGTCATCGGCCTCGTAAGTGGAGTTGGTTTTCAGTGCAGAAGACATGAATCGTCCGTGAAATCAAAGAATCGTTGCAGTTACTCGTCGAAATCCTCCGGTCGCAGCAACCCCTGGCCAGGACCGCGAATATGGAGCACGACAACAGTGTCCTCGCGAATCTCCCCTCGTTCCCAAGCTCTGCTTGGGAACGCACTCACTTCCAAGCTCTGCTTGGCGACGCGCCAACTTCCTGCAGCACTATCTGGAAACCTTAACTGCCCCTGCCTCGGTGCTCGGCTCTGGCACGGCTTCTCCATGCTGACGCAGGCCCTCGATATGGAACTCAATCGCCTCGCGAATCTGTTGCTCCAACTTCGCACGAGTCTTCGCGGTCGCGATGCAGCCGGGCAGGTCGGGAACATACGCCGACCAGTTCCGGGGGCCGCGTTCGTAGATGACGGTGTATTGTTTCATCTGACATATTGTAACGACTGCCGCCGCGCGAAGCGGAGCTTCGCGCGGCAGTGCGTTCCCAAGCTGGAGCGTGGGAACGAGGAATGCCGCGCTATTCCCCCAGTTCCTCCTGCAACTCGCACCAGCGTTCTTCGGCGGCCGCCAATTGCTTCGACAGTTCCTCGACTTCATTGTGCAGCCGGAGCGCCTCTTTGGCATCTGTTGTCGCGAGGAGCTGAACGTTCGCGGACTTCTTCTCCTGGTCCAGCCGCGCGATCGTCTTTTCGACGTTCCCCTGCTCCTTGCGGATTTCGCGTTCGCCGCGCGCGGCGGCCTTCGGCTTTTTCGCGGCGAACGCCTCGGCCGGCGGCTTTGACATGCGCTGGGCCAGCTCGCGCTCCCCCTCTTCGATCTCCTTGTTGACGGAGTACACGTACGCCTCGTAGTCGCCGCGGTAGTTGACGACCCGGCCGTCGCGGACTTCGATGATCTCCGTCGCCACCCGTTTCAGAAAATGCCGGTCGTGGCTCGTGAAGATCACCGTGCCCTGGTACGACAGCAACGCTTCGGCGAGCGACTCGACGGTCTCAACGTCGAGATGGTTGCCCGGTTCGTCGAGGACGAGGACGTTGTGCTTGCTGAGCATCAGTCCCGCCAGGCAGAGCCGTGCCCGTTCACCGCCGGACAGGACCGAAATCTTCTTCTTCACATCCCCGCCGCGGAACAGCAGCGACGCCGCGCCGTTCAGAATCTCCTGTGTCTTCGTGCCAAAGGGCGCTTCGGATTCCAGGTACTCCATCACCGACTGCTTGGCCGGCAGGCTCGTGTAGACGTGCTGCGCGTAGATGCCGATGTCGCAGCCGTGACCCCAGCGGACTTCGCCGGCCAGCGCTGGCAGCG
>JAEUIG010000515.1 GCA_016795125.1 Planctomycetaceae bacterium
TGCCGCCGCGCCACGGCGTTGGAGTTCGCGCACGAACTGCTCGCTGCCAGGGCCAGCGCGGCCAGCAGATGGGCGTGACGCCCTCCACGAACGAATGCCGAGAGGAGTCGCATCTTCATGGTGTCTGACGCGTCGCTTGAGTGACTTCCACGGGAACCGGAGGGGCCATCAGTTCGTCGCGGTCGGCCGCGGTCATGGTGCGACCTCCGACGCGCAGGATCGCCACAGGGCGACCCATCTGCGTGGCCGACTCCAGGAGATTGGTTCGCGGCGAGACCTCGCTGATCTCCACGGCGGCACGGCGATGCGGCGGACGCGGCAGATCCTGTCGCTCGAGGTAGACGACCTTCGTCACCATCCGGTCGGCGAGGACGGCTTCGATTTCGTCGGCCGTCAGTTCGATCGGAATCGGATACTCATCCACGAGATTGGCCGGCGGATGCAGCCGGTCCAGCACTTCCACGGTGGGAAACAGTTCGACTCCCGGAAAGTCGGACAAGTCGCTGATCCGCACGCGGTAGGCGTACCCGACGGGCAACTTGGCCTGACCAGGGGCGTCGACCGTCGCTCCGGTGTCGGAGCCGTCGAAGAAGGTGACCTTGGCCGAGCCCGGGACGGAGATTTTTACCGGCTGCGGGTAGGCGTGCGTGCAGGGATTCGCCAGCACATGCCAGTGCGCCACCTGGCCGATCGGGGCCCGATGGTCGAGCGGAAAGTGCATGCGCGGCTTTTCCGCCCGGGCGACGCCGGCGGTCAGCAATCCGCACAGGACCACGCTGGAGATGATCGAGGGGAGTGGTCGCATGAGAAGGTCGATGGACTATGGACGATGGTCGATGGACAAGGTCATGACGCGGCTTATTGGCTATAGACCATCGTCCAGCGACTATCAGCCATGATCGCAAGACACGGCGTCCCGGAACTCTCCGGGACGCCGTTGGCTTGCAAGGTTGTTGATTACTGCTGCGGTGCGGCGCCCGGGCCTCCCGTGGCCCACCGCGGCCAGGACACTTCGCCGTTGCGGTAGGTCGGGTGAGTCTCGGTGTACTGCACGTGGCTGACCGGCGGCGGCAGGCTCATGCCGGGTTCGTGCTTCACGTCGATCAGCATGTTCTCGACGGGCGAGGGCATGTTGACGTCGGTGAGGTTGCGGACGGTGTGGGACTTCAGGCTGGCCGGGTTCCCGAGCGGGATGTGCGGCGGGCCCGCCAGTCCGATCGGCGTCGCGGTGTACGGCATGCCGTACTGCATCGCTCCGGTCCGGGCGAGAACCGGATCGTAGGCCGGCATTCCAGGCCCGCCCGGTCCGCCCATCATCATGTCGCCCGGCACGGTCGAGCCGTTGTGAGCGAAGTGACCGATCGGCAGCGGCGGCACGAATTCACCCTTCTGGCCGTCGGCCGAAGAGAGATGCGAGGTCTGCTGCACCGGTCCACCCATCTGGGCCGGCATTTCGAAGTCCATGTTGCCGATGCGGACGACGGCCATGATCGTGCCGCGGCGATCGGCTTCCGCGATCGGATCGAGGCCCGGCATCAGGCGCGTCGAGACCAGCTCTTCGACTCCCGCCACCGCCAGCTCCTGGTGCTTCGCGTCCGGCAGGTAGACGACCTTCGTCACGAAGTTGTTGGTGTCCACCTGATCGAGGTCCTCGTCGGTGAGACGGATCGGCAGGGCATTGTGCGACAGGTACGCTTCCGTGGTCGGATGCGTCGGGTAGATGTGCAAGGTCGGGTACAGGGTGGTTTCACGACCCGGGATGCCGCTCAGCTTGAGGCGGTAGGTTGCGCCCTGGGCGAAGTTGTAGCGATCCGGAGCGGTGAGCTGGTTGTTGGCAAATCCTTCCGGAATCTGCCAGCCGATGCTCATGCCCTCGGGGCCGAGGAACCGCACCTGCGTCGTGGCATTCACGACCGGGGGCTGCATGGGAGCCGAGAGCAGTCCCATCACGCCCGGTCCAGGTCCGCCGACCATCGGTCCCGGATGCGCCAGCATCGCGGCCGGAGGCGCGGTGTACTCATGCTTCTGGAGGATTTGTTGTCCGTCGTATGCGCAACCGACGCATACCACCAGCAGCGTCGCCAACGCCAAAAAGTAAAACCTCATGGCCTTCCCTTTTCGGTTGCAGGTCCCGTCAAATCGCCTCGATTGCGGTCGACCGAATCGTTCGTGTGCCGCTAGAATGGCGTGCCGGAGCGGCGACCGGCATGGGTCGGTTTCAGAGCCGCCTTGACTGGGATCGGAGCGACGCGGACTCGCTGTACCAGCGACCGAGACTCCCTTCGCGATCCCCGACGTTGCCGACATTCCAGCACCGTCGACGCTTTGCAGTCCGTTCTTGTTTCGGCGTCCTGCAATTCGATTCTTTGGCAAATCCGGCAGTTTCCTAACAACATGCAAAGACTCGCCATCCTCACAGCCTTCGCAACTGCCGCCGCAGTCTGGATGGCGACGCAGCAGCGGCCGCTGGTTGCGTTTCAGTCGGAACCCGAATCGCAGCAACCGGTTCCAGCGGACGATTCTGCAGCGCCCGCGGGAGACTCGCCCGGTACTGTGAATGATCCTGCCGGCACTCCTGGCGCCGAACAACCGGCAGCCGTTCCGGCGTCGCCTCCGCCCGATCCGGCAATTGTGGCCGCTGCAGAACAGCTGCTCCGCGATGCGCGCGATCGTCTGTACGCGTATCCGGCGGTTCGCGCGACGTTCGTCGAGCGCGCCACCATCGGCAACCGCCGGTTCTCCGCCAGCGGTTCCTATCTGTCGGGCAAGTACCCGGCGCTAAAGCTGGAGTACCGGGTGCAGGTGGGAGGCAGCGAAGGCATCCTCAAGGAGGTCTGCGACGGCAACGTGCTGCGGACGAGCAAGGAGATTCGCCCCGTCGGCGCCGGCACCGACGAGCCGACGTTGTCGCATTGGTCCCGCAAGGACATCAACCAGATTCTCGAAGCGAGTTCCGCCGAGGGGACTCCCGTCGCCGCCGTCCTGGAAGCGGAACTCAGCCTCGGAGGCATTCCGACCCTGTTGACGTCGATCGAGCGGACGATGCTGTTCGACTCGCTCCGCCACCAGACGTGGCATGGTCGCCCGGTGACGGTGATCGAAGGCGGCTGGCGTCCCGAAGCGATCCAGCGGATTGTCCGCCAGATGGGGCCGCAGATTCAGCAGATCGGCAATTTCATTCCCGATCGCGTGCGGGTGTACTTCGATGAGCAGACCATGTTCCCCACGCGGATTCTGTATCGCAAGCGAGTCGGAGAAGGGCCTGCCGCGTATGTGCCGCTGCTGTCGCTGGAGTTCACCGACGTGCGGTTCCCTTCCGAGGTCG
>JAEUIG010000520.1 GCA_016795125.1 Planctomycetaceae bacterium
GGGAGGAATGTCGAATGGAAGGGACGGGCGGAATGCAGTGATGCCAGCCCCGGAGGGGCGACAGGATGTAGCCGGGGGTGGAGCTCCGTTCGCCGATGCGGCGAGCGGAGCGGAACCCCCGGAGCCCGCTCCCTGATGCAGCACCACCCCGGGAGGGGTGGCAGAAAACGTCGATTGCCGAGTTGTGCCGGCCGCCGCAAGAATTCTGGGCCGCGCACAACATTGTTGCACGTTGCCCGGCATGTCGAACCCGTGGATCGTGGGTACAATGTCACGATTCATTCGATCAGCAACGAGTGAACCGAAGTTCAAAGGTAATGCAGAAGTCAATGACGCAACGCTGCAGCGCGGACACCGAGCCCCGGTCTCATACGAACACCGGTCGATCCTACGATGCCCTCGGCATGATCTGCCTGATGCTGGGGATCGCCGGCGTCGCCGTCGTACTGTTTGACGCCGTCACCGTGCTGCCGTTTGAGATCGCCCGCTTCTGGTTGCATTCCCCGTCGCTGGCCCTGCTGGGGTCCGTGCTGCTGATCCTCTCGGGAAGCTGGCTCATCTGGCGGAGCGAACATCGCACGGCCCGCTGGTCCCCCGCCATCGACGGCTCACGGTTTGAATCGGTCGTGCTCTACACACGCAGGGATTGCGGCCTCTGCGATGCAGCGGCCGCCGTGCTCGCCGCGTACCGGTCCTATCTTCCGCCGATCCTCGAAGTGGACATCGACACCGACCCGGACCTCGTCCGCCAGTTCGACACCTGCGTCCCGGTCGTCGAGATCGACGGCAAGGTTCGCTTCCGCGGCCGCGTGAGCGAACTGCTCCTGCGGCGACTCATCGAATCCACGCCCCCGGCCGGCGGAACAACCAGCTACCAGGTCACCACCGGCCCGCGCCGGGAGTGGTGAGGACGCGGTTCCGGGAGGGCGAGGCTCCCGCCGAGCCGGATCGACGATCGGCGTTCATCTTCACCATCGGCTCGGCAGGAGCCTCGCCCGGCTTTGCACAATAATTCAGGGTACATTCAATGCCCCTCGAAAGGACTGATCTTCAGTCATTGTCAGCCGGCGGAATCGCGAGCGAAACAGCGATCCGCAGCGCCAGATTCACCACGGAGTGCACGGAGACCACGGAGAAGAACCAGGAGTTAAACACTTTTTCTCAGTGTCCTCCGTGTTCTCCGTGGTGAACTTCCTTCCTCTGCAGAGGTTGGCGCAGAAGACAATTCTCGATGGAGGGAGCACCACAATTGTTGTGCAAGGCTGTCTCGCCCTCCCAACTCGCTTCTCTTCACGCCAGTTCCGGGAATCCCCACAGCTTCTGCGCATTCACGCCGAGGATTTTCACCTGGTCTTCGGGGGTGAAGAAATCAATCTCCTTGCGAACGAGATCAAGCTCCTGCTGCAAATCGGGTCGGCTGTTCTCGACGCGCGTAATGCCGGGGAAGCCCGTCCCCCACAGCAGACGGTCGGGACCGAAGGCGTCGTACATCCGTCTGACCCACGGGAACGTGTCGCGGTAGGGGTATTCCATCGAGAGGGAGATGCTCGACAGCTCGGAGACTTTGCACCAGACGTTCGGGTACTTCGCGAGCGTGAGCAGCTTCTGGAATTCCGGCAGCGGATCGGCGACCTTGAGATCGACGCGGGCCTCGTGGTCGATCACGATCCGGACGCCCGGATACTTCGCGACCATCTCTTCCAGCTTCGGCAGCTGCGGCGTGCTGATGAAGTAGTTGAAGATCGCTTTCAGTTCACTCGCCTTTTGAAACAGCCGGTGATGGGCCGGTCCGTTCATCCAGTCGTCCTTGCCGATGTAGTAGATCGGACTGAAGCGCATGCCGGACAGACCCTGTTCGGTCATCCAGTATTCGAGCTTGTCGGCGACGTCGGGATCGGTCGGATCGATCAGGCCGTGCCCCTTGAACCGCGTGGGGTATTCCTTGACGCAGTAAGCCGTGTAGCGGTTGTCCCAGCCGTGATAGATGACCTGCACGATCACGCACTGCGTGACGCCGAACTCGTCCATTTCCTCCAGCAGCAACTCGGCCGTGCCGGGCGTTCCCTTCGGGACCGCATGCGGCGTCTGGCTGTTGGGATTGTCGAATGGGAATCGCTGCGGATCGCCGCTCCACGCATGCATGTGCGTATCGATCACCGGCGGACGGACAGTCCGCGCCCCGAGCGTCAGCGCCGGCAGCGCGGCGGCCGCAGTCGCCACTGCAGAGCTTGCGAGAAACCGGCGTCGCGACAGCGTCGGGTCGTTTGAACTGGCTTTCATGACCGGGTTCCTGGCGGGTGGGAATCGGCACGATGATATCGCCGCGTTCCTATCGACGCACCGCTGCCGTTGCGGGCGGTTTCCAGAACCCGATGCGGCCGGTCTCCGACCGAGCCGCCGGTGCGACCGAAGGTCTCCCGCTCGCGCGACGCAATCGCTGCCACTCGAACGCGCGGGAGACCTGCGGTCAGGCGTGGGGCACGGTGGGGAGACCGGCCCCAACAACCCACAACGTACCAGCAAAAACACCCCGCCGGCAGCACCGGCGGGGTGGGAGATCGCAATTCCGGCAGCCGATCGCTACTTCTTGATCAGCGGCTGCTTCGTCGGCACCTTGCTGGTCGGCTGTTCGGCCGCCGGCGGTTCTTCCGGCGGGCCGAGCAGTTCGGCCAGCAGTTCGTCGAGCCGCTCATCGCGGGCTTCGAGCGAAACCACTTTGCCTTCCTGATCGACCAGGATCATCGTCGGGATACTGCTGATGCCGTAGTAGTTGGCGATCGCATTCCCCTGCGCACGCTTCTCTTCGTCCTTCTCGAACAACTGGACCCAGGGCAGCTCGTTTTCCTTGAGGAAGCTTTCCAGGGCCTCCGGATTGTCATCGAGATTGACTCCGACCACTTCGAAGCCTTTGCCGTGGTACTTCTCGTAGTTGTCGAGGACGTTCGGGATTTCCTGGATACAGGGACCGCACCAGGTGGCCCAGAAGTCAACCAGGACAACCTTCCCCTTGTACTGGCTGATGTTGAACTCTTCTCCTGCGAACGTGGTGCCGGCGACCTCGATCACGTTGCCGGGGAGGTCCAGCCGCCGCGCCGAGCCCCGCATTGCTTCGGCAATCGCGGCGACCTGTTCGTCCTTGGAAGCTTCCACGTATTTCGCAAACAGGTTGTACGCGGCAATTGCCTGCTCAACGGAAACTTCCTCCAGCGAGGACGCCACCTGCATCGCCAGGCCGACATGCGACCCGGTGATCTCCGAAGACTCCTGCATGTACGAGGCGACGTCGTCGATCAACTGCTGCCGGCCCGGTTCTTCCAAGTCCCCAAGCTGCTCGATGCGCGCAACGAATGCGAACCGGCGGCCGAGGTCGACCATTTCCGGCCGCTCGTCTTTGCCCAGTGCCGCGAGAAACTCTTCCTTCCGCTTGCCAGCGGTTTCGTCGCCAATCTGCTCCAGCAGCGACAGGACCTGGAACCGGAGACTGCCGGCGATCTGCAGGTTTCCCGTATCAATCTTGCGTGCGATCAGCTGTTCCAGCAGGCCGTCCACCTTGTTGAAATGGACGGCGAACCCTTCCTGCGTGAGATCGTCCGGCTGCATTCGCGCGAGCCGGCGCATGAACATCGTCACTTCCTGCTCGCTGGCATCCTCGGCCGGCGGAGCATACGGATCGACGGTTTCCTCTGCCGGCGTTTCGGCCGGCGCTGCATCGGGCTGGGCCGGCTCGTCGGCGGCGTCTCCGGCCGCGCTGAGGGCCAGCGCCACGGCGCCGACCATCGCCGTCAGCAATGTTGACAATCGCGGGAATCGCACCTTGACCATACGGCTTCCTTTTTCCTGTGGGTACGGACAGGCGATCCCGCCCGCGATATTCGCATTGGCCCGACGCATCTCCCTGATGGTCGGCGCGCTGACGCAAGCACACGCTCCCCGCCGCCGGGCCGATCCCTGCTGGCTCGCGGACGGAGCGGTATCCGATATCATGACAGAATCCTACGGTTTGGACATCCTGAAGGGGAAGGGGGCTGCGGATTTTGGATTTTGGATTTTCGATTTTGGATTGAAAACAGACCGCACCGTACGCGGGCAAAGTCGTCGCCGATCCCCCCCCTGTTTTCGATCAACGATCAACCATAAACCATCCACCTTTCAAACTTCGGATTTCGAAGTTCGGATTTCCCAAGAGAGCTCCATTGACTGACAATCCGCTGCTGGCCACGGAAGGTTTGCCCGATTTCGAGCACATTCTCCCGGAGCACGTTGAACCCGCCGTCCGCGCGCTCCTCACGGATTCCGAGCGCCGGCTGGCCGAACTGGAGGCGACGCTCGCCCCGACCTGGGACGCCATCGTCCCGCCGCTGGACGACCTCGGCCGCGCCTACGAGCGCACCTGGGGGCCGGTCACCCACCTGTTCGGCGTGCGCAATTCCGACGAGCTTCGCGCCGCCTACGAAAAAGTGCTGCCGGATGTCGTTTCGTTCGGACTCAAGCTGCGGCAGAGCGAGCCGATTTACCAGGCGCTCAAGGCTCTGCGCGAGGGGTCGGACTGGGCGACTCTCAACGAGCCGCAGCAGCGGATCATCCAGCGCAAACTGCTGAGCGCCGAGCTGGCCGGAATCGGTCTGTCGGCCGAGAAACGCGCGCGGTTCAACGAGATCGCTCGCGAACTGTCCAAGCTCGGCAGCGACTATTCGAATCACGTCCTCGACGCCACGAAGGCCTACGAACTGGTGATTCGCGATCCGGCCGACGCCGAGGGCCTGCCGCTCAGCCTGCGGCGCATTGCCGCGCAGTCGTACAACGAACGCAAACCGGTCGACGAGCCGGAGGCGACGCCGGAGAGCGGCCC
>JAEUIG010000539.1 GCA_016795125.1 Planctomycetaceae bacterium
GGATCGTATTCAGCAATCTCATCCGCAATGCCCGCGATGCAATGCCCAACGGCGGCCGATTGACCATTGCAGCCGCAGCCGAAAACGACTCGATTCCTGTGACCGTGGAAGACACGGGGACGGGGATCCCGCCGGAGCACCTGGCCCGCGTCATGGAGCCGCTGTTCACCACGAAGGCGCGGGGAATTGGCCTCGGACTCGCGATTGCCAGGGCGATTATCGAGAAGCACCGTGGCGAGATTTCGGTGATGAGCCAGACCGGCGCCGGCACAACATTCATCGTGAGGCTCCCCGCGATACGGCTTTGACGATTTACTCACGAGGAATTACGCTGAATTCTGTCGCCGGAAACCCGGACCGACGCTTCCTGCAAGCATTTTTCCTCCACGTCCCCGCTCGCGGAAATTCCTGGCGGATGCTGCCGCGGCAGCCCGGTCGGCGTGCTCTGGAACTGGTACATGTTGCCACACTCATTGTCGATTCTCGTCGTCGATGATGATGAGGATACCTGCGATAACCTCCGCGACATCCTGAGCGATCTGGGATACTCGGTCACGATCGCGCACAGCGGCGAGGAGGCGCTGGCGCTCATTCATCAACAGGCATTCGACATAGCGCTGCTCGACTTCAAGATGCCCGTCATGGACGGCCTGACGCTGTACCGGAAGATCCGGAAGCAGCGCGCCAGCACCGTGGCGGTCATCATCAGCGCTTACGCCAGCGAGACAACGACTGATGAGGCATTGCACGCCGGCGCATGGCGGGTGCTGAACAAGCCGGTCGACTTCGACAAGCTGATCCCATTAATCGAAACGGCCGCTTGCCAGCCGCTGGTGATGGTCGTCGACGATGACTGCGACCTGTGCGACAACCTCTGGGACATCCTGCGAGAGGGGGGCTACCGGGTCGATGTCGCGCACAGCGAACCGGAGGTGAAGTCCCAGCTCGCCGGCCGAAAGCATGGCATCGCCCTGATCGACATGAAACTGCCACAGGGGGATGGCAGCGGCGTGTTCCATCTCGTGCGGAAGCACAATCCCGCGGCGCGAGTCATCCTGATCACCGGACATCGGCTTGATCTTCAGCAACAGGTCGAAGAGACGATGGCGGAGGGGGCCGATGCGGTCTGCTACAAGCCGTTCGAAATGACCGATCTGATCGGAACGATCGGTCATCTGGCCCAGTTCATTGAGCGGCCCCGATGAGCCACGTGCCGCACTTGCGCGTGCTGGTGATCGAAGACGATCCCGATACGCGCGAGAACCTCTGCGACATCCTGTCACTGGATGGGCACGAGTATGACGTCGCAGCGTGCGCGAAGGACGCGCTGGCTCCCCGGAACTGGCCGGCGTACCACGTCATCCTGCTCGACTGGCGGTTGCCCGACGCGAGCGCCGAGACCGTCCTGCCGCGGTTACGCGAGCTGGCTCCCGAAGCGGCTGTAATCGTCTCGACAGGCGTTGGGGGAGTTGACCAGGCAGTCACCGCCCTTCGGCACGGAGCAGTCGACTACATCGCCAAACCGGTCGATGCCGATCTGCTTCGCGCCAGCCTCAAGCGCGTCGCCGAACAGCAACGCCTCAAGGAGGACAAAGTCCGCTCCGAAGCGGCGTTCCGCACGCTCGTCGAGGCGGCCGGCAGCATGATCATGATCCTGGCGCCGACCGGGGAGATCCAGTACATCAATCCCTTCGGCGAACAGTTGACCGGCTATCGGGCAGAAGAACTGTTGCATCAGTCCTGCATCGCCGCATTGGTCGCCGACGAATTCCACGCCGCTGCGGCCGAGTGTCTGGAGCACGTCCTCACGGGCAACACGGAGCGGGGCTACGAACTTCCTGTCGTCGATCGCCGCGGACGACTCCACTGGCTGCTGTGGAACGTGCAGCATCTGCATGAATTCGCCGGCGAGCCGGCCATCCTGGCCATCGGACAGGACGTCACCGACCGGAAGACCGCCGAACAGAAGCTGCTGCAGTCCGAGCGACTCGCCGCGATCGGCCAGGCCATGGCGGGGCTGGCTCATGAAAGCCGCAACGCACTGCAGCGCGGCCAGGCGGACCTGGAACTTCTGGAGCTTCTGGTCGAGGGAAACTCCGAGGCAACCGCACTCATTCGCCGCCTGCAGCGCGTCCAGCAGGAACTCCACCGGCTGTACGAAGAAGTCCGCCAGTACGCCGCACCCATCAAGCTGATGCTCGAGCCGCAGAGTCTCGAGGCCGTGGCTCAAGAGGCCTGGGAGCTGCTGGCGCCATCCCGCGGCAGTCGTTGCGCCGAGCTGCTGGTGGTCAATGGAGACGGCAGCAACTGCTGCGCCGACCGGTTTCAGATGCTGCAGGTTTTCCGCAACCTGTTCGAGAACTCCCTGAGCGCCAGCCCGGATCCCGCCCGGATTGTCGTGACGTTTGAACGGCGGCCGCTCGGCGGTTCGAACTGGCTATGTGTCACGATCAGCGACAACGGCCCCGGGATTCCGCCGCACGCCACTGATTCCGTGCTCGAGCCGTTCTTCACGACCAAAACTCGCGGCACAGGCCTGGGGCTGTCAATTGTTCGCCGGATTGTCGAGGCGCACGGCGGGCGAATGATGCTGGGGACCCCGCAGGTCGGCGCTGAGTTGAACATCGAGCTGCCGGCCTGACCTGGACGGAGCATCTCCGCCTCGATGCGCTCGACCGTTCACCGTGGGTTGCCGAACAACGCGCCGCCGTCTCGTCGATTCATCGGCCCGTCAAACTCGTCCATCAGCGCCTGTTCGAGTGCGACGCACTCTGCGTTGCGGCAGCACTTCGGTGCACGATACGCAGGAAGTGCCACGATCCAACAGGATTCCGTGACATTCAGTGACAACAGCGCCGACCGGCCAGCGTCGCTCACTTTGCTGCAGCAATCGGTTCAACGGCCTGACCGTCCTTCAAAGAGTCTGCGCGTACCAGCACGATGCTCGCGTCGTCCGATAGACCGTTGAGGACTTCGATGTCATCACCGACACGGAGACCCGTCTGCACCGCAGTGCGCGCAATCTTGCCGTCCCGAATCGCACACACGAGTACCTGCGCCCCGTCGCGAACCAGGGCGGACGTGGGAACGGTGAGCGCCTGCTGGCGGCGATCAAGGGTCATCGATGCGGTGGCATACATGCCGGGACGGAGCTGACCGTCAGCGTTGTCGAGATCGATCTCGACACGGAGCGAACGGTTGGCCGGATCGAGCGCCCAGGCGGTGCGGGTCACCGATGCGGGAAACTGGCGACCACTCAGCGCTTGCACACTGACGATCGCCGGATCGGCCTGTTCTCCGGAAGTGACGAAGGCCGCTTCCGATTCTGGTATGGCGACAAAGACACGCAACTTGTCCGTACGAGCGACTGCGAGCAGCGGCAACGAACCCTCATTGGAGGCCCGCACGAGATGTCCCGTGTCAGTGTTCCGTTCCGTGACGACGCCGTCAAAGGGCGCCTTCAATTCCAGGTAGCCGATCATCGTCTCGACATAGGCGAGGTTCGCACGGGCGACCTCTTGCCGAGCCTCGGCCGCGACGAGGTCGGCCTGAGCCTGTGCGACAGCAGATTCACTTTCCTGAACCTTGGCTCGGGCCGCTTCAATCCCCGCGAGCGCCTCTTGATCTCCGGCCTCGGCGGCCTGCAGCCGGGCGCGACTTTCATCCGCGACCTGCGGTGTGACCGAACGCGACTTCGCGAGTTCCTCAATACGTGCGGCTTCGGCCCGATACTGCTCCAGAACCGACCGCGCGCGAGAGAGAGCAGCCTCCGCCTGCACGACGCCTGCGCGTGAAGACGCGACGTCGGATTCGGCCGCCTCAATCCCCGCCTGAGCCTGACCGACTTCCGCTTCGGACCGTTTCAGCTCTGCCTCCTTCTGGCGACGCTCATCCAGCATCTCAGGTGCATCGATCCGCAATAGCACTTGCCCGGT
>JAEUIG010000558.1 GCA_016795125.1 Planctomycetaceae bacterium
ATTGCAGAGTCGGCGCTGACTTCGATAAGCTCCCGCCGGCCCGAGGTTCTTTCGGGCAGAGTGACGCCGCCTTGGTTGCGCGTTCGTCGCACGCGGCGTCGGAATGGAATCCTCACGCTACGGAGTTGCTCAAGGATGAGCCAGGTCGCTCAACGCAGCGCGCCGGTGCACACCGTCGACGCCGATCCCGTCATTCTCAAGTATCCGGTCGTCGCTCTCCGGCTCGCGCCGATCACCTGCGACGACGAACCCCTGCCGCGGCAGTCGCCCGTGGCACGCGCTCGCCTCGAACATCAGAACCGCTGCTGCCCCCGCTGCCGGCGCATTACCGTCCAGCCGGTGGAGCTCGATGACGCCCTGCTCAACCGCAAGGGAGAAGCAATTCCGAACACCGCTACGGTGACGGGGTTCTACTGCACGACGTGCGCCCATGAGTGGTCGCCGCAGCGTCTGCGACTGATGGCCGCCGAGGAGTGCTGATCGGCGGCAGATTGCGCAGGCGTTCTCGGACCTGAATTGTCGGGCGCCCTCGTTCTTCCCGTGCGCGCTGCGTCCGGCCGCCTGCGAATGCGGGGCTGGCGGCGTTAGCACGCCCGATCCGGCTCAGTCGCCGGCGCCGACTTCGAGCGTCATCGCCGTGAGCGTGAGCTTCCGCTCCGCCTGCTGCAGGGCGGAGAAGGTGTCGATCCAGCGTGACAGGTCGTCGCGCAGCCGATCGGCGATGCCGTAGAGCTGGGCATGGGCCACCAGCCTGACTCGCAACTCCGTCAGGCGGCGATGCAATGCAACGTGCTGCAGCCGCAGACGTTCAACGGTGGAATCCCAACTGGGGAACTCGAACAGCACTTCGGCCATGTAGCCGTCCCGCGACTTCAGCGCGAACTCCTTCGGGAGGGTGTCGAGCAGGGCATCGACGATCGCGAGCAGCCAGCGGCGGTTTTCCTCGCTGGACGTATCCTCAAGCAGGTCGCGCAGATCGCCGACGAGGATGTACTCAAACTCGCAGCACTTCCGCAGGTCGATATCGGCGTCGGGACAAGTGAGCAGCGGCATGGCTCCACCTCCGCTTGTGACGTGGCTGAATCCATTGAGTGCCGACGCGGGAGGGTGGCCCGGGGTCCATCCACTCGGCGAACGCAGGACAAGGCAGTGAATACTGCAACCAGCATGCCGCGGAACCGCGAGCCGGCAGCTCAAGATTAAACCTGCGCATGCACGGTGTCAAAGCGTGGCTGGCCGGATTTACGGCTTCTGGGGACTTTCCCGATCAGGCCGCACTCGCCAGCAGGGCCAACGCGAATCTATACTAATGTACCGTAAAACTTTCCACAGGCCGATTGCATGTCGTCGCCACATCCCAAGGGCCGCGGTTCCGCACTGCGGCCTCCCAACCGGTTTGGCGAGACGCACGCAGAGGCTGACCTCGAGCATCTCGCCGACGACCCGGAGCTGATCGAAGAACTGGCGGAGTCGCGGACCGTTTACCTGCCGGATGCGTCGCGGTCGATCGTCAGCGAGAATGACAGCCCCGACCTGCCGTTCCGTTACAGCCTCAATCCCTACCGCGGCTGCCAGCACGGGTGTTCGTACTGCTACGCCCGTCCGACGCACGAGTACCTGGGACTGAGCGCCGGCCTGGATTTTGAAGAGCAGGTGTTCGTCAAACACAATGCGGCCGGACTGCTGCGCGACTGGCTGGCGCGGGATGAGTACGTGCCGGAGCCGATCATGTTCTCCGGCGTGACCGACTGCTATCAGCCCGCGGAACGACAATACCGCATCACGCGCGCCTGCCTGCAGGTCGCCCTCGAATGCCGGCAGCCCATTACGATCGTCACCAAGAACGCGCTGGTCGTGCGCGACCTCGACATCCTGGCAGAGATGGCGGCATTGCGACTGATCGGAGTTGCGATCAGCATCACGACGCTGCGGCCGGAACTGGTGGCTGACCTGGAACCACGCACGAGCCGCCCCGAGGCCCGCCTGCGCGCGCTGCGGCAGCTCAGCGGGGCGGGCGTGCCGACGCGGGTGATGGTTGCGCCGATCATTCCGGGACTCAACGATGCCGAGATCCCCTCGGTCCTCAAAGCCGCCAGCGACGCCGGCGCGAAGTCGGCCGGCTACACCCTGCTGCGGCTGCCGTACGCCGTGAAGCCGATTTTTCTCGACTGGCTGGAGCGAACGCAGCCGACGCATGCGGAACGGGTCGAAGGGCTGATCCGCTCCACGCGTGACGGCCAGCTCAACAACTCGAAGTTCGGGACACGCATGCGCGGACAGGGTCAGATCGCCGACCAGATCCGGCGGACGTTCGAGGTCTTCCGGCACAAGTACGGACTCGATACGCCGCAACCGCCGCTGGACACATCTCAATTCCGCCCGCCGCTGCCAGCTTCCGGCCAGATGCGGCTGTTCTGACGTTCACGAAGAATGGAACGCGGATGAACGCAGGTTTAAGCGGATTTGCACAGATCAGGAAACGGCCGGTGATATCGGCTCGATTCACAACGATGATTCGACGAACTTATGTGAACTCTCGGTCCGCCGCTTACGCGAAAGCGTGTGACTTCGTCCGAAGCTTATCTGCGTAAATCCGCTGCATCCGCGTTCCATTCTTGTTCACGCGCGGTCAAGCGAGGTGAGCAGGGACTCGCGGGAGCGATTGACAGCCGCGGAAATTTCGGCGGTGGTGTCGAGGATGGGGACGCCCCGGGGGACGGGGTGCATGAAGACCTGGATCGCGCCGGCGAACTTGATGCGGCGGAGCGCGTGCATCGCTGGCGCGAAGTCAAACGCGCCATAGCCGGGCAACTGCTGCAGCTCCTGGTCCTTGGGGAGCTTGGTCATCGCTCCCTGCCCGTGCTCCCAGGCATAAAAGTGCAGAAGCTTCGGACCGAGATCGTCGATCAGGCCCGCCAGCAGTTGCGGGTCCTGCGGCAAGTGATACGGGGCGAGGGCGACGCCAAGATTCGTTGAGGCGGCGTGATCGGCGAAGCAGCGGATTGCTTCGGGGGTATCGAGCAGCGAACTGGCATGGTTCTCGATGGCCAGCGACACGCCGAGTTCTGCGGCGCGATCGACGTGCGGTTGCAGTTCGGCGACGAATGCGCGGACGCGGTCATCCAAATTCTCGCCGGGCGGGGTATGAGCGCCGGTGACGATCAGCTTGCCGCCGAAGTCGTGGATGAACTGCAATTCGTCCGCCAGGTTGAACGGTCCGAGGTCGTAGCGGGTCGTCATGTAGAGCGGGACACCGTGCATTTCCAGCAGATCCCGAAACGCATCGTGCCCCATTTCCTCCACCTGTTCGCGCTGGTTGGCGTGGACTTTGGGCCACAGGTCAATGCCGACAGCGCCGGTGCGGGCGACCTCCGGCAGAATCTCGGCCAGCGGGGTCAGGCCATAGAGACTCGACGAGAGGACAAACGTCGGCGACCACCCGGCGTCATCGGCGCAGGCGGCCCACGGCCTGAAGACGGCGGTTGCCGCTGCGCCGGCGAGGGCGCGGCACGCATTGCGGCGCGAGAGTCGATACTCGAACATGGGTGACGGCCCCCATTGCGGGAATCGCGGATTGCCAGAACTCAACTCACCCTAAACGTTCAACGCTCAACCCTCAACGATGAAGCTCCGCGAGTATCTGATTGCCACGCTGCGGCACTACTGGCGAACAAACGCCGCGATTGTCGCCGGTGTGGCGGCCGCCACGGCAGTGATCGGCGGCGCGCTGCTGGTCGGAGCGTCGATGCGCAGCAGCCTGCAGCAGATGACGCTGGATCGGCTGGCGGAGGTTGATCACGTCGTGTCGGGGGGACGTTTTTTTCGTGAGGCGTTGTCGGCGGATCTCTCTGCCAGGGACCTGCACGTCGCGCCGGGAATTGTGCTGCCCTGCAGCCTGACCGCTGAACGCCGCGTGTCGGCCGGCCCGGAAGCCGTGCTGCGGCGAACCGGCGGCGTGATGGTCTACGGTGTGGACCAGCGGTTCTGGGACATGACGAAGCCCGGCGATATCGCGCCGCCTGGGGCCGGCGACGTCGTACTCAATGAAAGGGCCGCCGTTGAATTGGACGTGAGCGCCGGAGACGAGGTGTCGCTCATCGTCGAGATTCCCCCCTCGATTCCACGCGACTCGCTGCTGGGTGATCGCAACGAGACAGTCGTCGAACTGACGCTGAGGGTCTCCGCCGTGGCGGACGACCGGGTCACGCAGGGACGCTTTGGGCTCAACCCCACCCAGCAGTTGCCGCGGAATGCATTCGTCGCACTCGGTCAACTGCAGGACCAATTGGGATTGGCGGAAGTGCGGGCCTCGGCGCGCGGAGCGGCGGCGCAACCCGCACGGGTGAATACGCTGTTCCTGTCGACGACGCGAGGGATGGGCCCCTCACTCATCCCGGCACTGGCCAATGAGCTGACGGATCATCACCTCCGTGAGGTCTGGACGCTGGAGGACCTGGCGTTGCGGATCGTCCGCAACGAGGAGCACGGCTACTGCTCGCTCGAGAGCCGGCAACTGATCCTCGACAAGGCGCTGGCGGAAGCGGCGCAGGAAACGGCGGCTTCGCTGGGCGTCGCGTCGTCGCCGGTGCTGGTGTATCTCATGAACGAAGTTTCCAACGCGTCGGCGCCCGACAAATACTCGATGTATGCGGTCGCGGCGGGGATTGAGTTCACCGATCAGCCGCCATTCGGACCGTTTGAGTGGACGACGTCCGCACCGGCGCCGATCGGACCTGGCGAGCTGGTCATCAACGACTGGCTGGCGGAGGACCTGCAGGCAGCGCCGGGCGACATGGTCCGCGTGAAGTATCACCAGGTGGGCGATCGCGGCGAGCTGCCGGAGATCGAGGCGGAGTTCAAAGTCGCCGGCGTCGTGACGCTGACCGGTGTGGCCGACGACCGCGGCTATACGCCGATCGTGCCGGGCATCACCGACGTCAACAGCATCGGCGACTGGAAAGAGCCGTTCCCCCTGAAGCGGGAACGTGTCACGCCGCGCGATGACGCCTACTGGGATCCGCAGGATCAGACGCGCAAGGCGTACCGCGCGACCCCCAAGGTGTTTCTGCCGTTGGCCGAAGCGCAACGGCTTTGGAAAAGCCGCTACGGGGGCGAGACGAGCTTTCGGTTCGCTCCGCGCGAAGGACAGTCGCTGGACGAAGCAGCGGCGGAATTCGAACAGAAACTGCTGACGACCCTGACGCCTGCCGAGACGGGACTTGCCTTTCAACCGGTGAAGTACCAGGGACTGCAGGCGGCGGCCGGGACCACGGACTTCGCCGGGCTGTTCATCGGATTCAGCTTCTTCCTGATTCTGTCGGCGGCGATCCTGATCGGGCTGCTGTTTCGCCTCAACGTGGAGCAGCGATTGC
>JAEUIG010000595.1 GCA_016795125.1 Planctomycetaceae bacterium
ACAGTGCACGCTTTGTGTGCATTCTTGTCATTTCAATGCACCACAACGGCTGTTACGAGCATTGATTCCTGAGCAATCATGAGGGAAATCGGCAGCAATTGCTGGATTACGGGCGATGCACGCATACAATGCGTGCACCTGCACGAAATAGTCGTCCCACACCCACCCCGCGCATGTCAGCCGATCTGCCAGCCTCCCACCACGGATTGCCGGGGATTATCGGCGCCTCGCCCGCCATGCGCGAGGTATTCCGACTCACCCGCAAGGTGGCCGACAGTTCCGCCACGGTGCTATTGCTGGGAGAGACCGGCAGCGGCAAGGAACTCGTCGCCCGCGCCGTTCACGAGCTCAGTCCTCGACGGACCGGCCCCTTCGTGAGAGTCAACTGCGGCGCGCTGAGCGAGTCCCTGCTCGAAAGCGAGCTCTTCGGCCACGTCAAAGGCGCGTTTACGAACGCGATCGAAAACCGCACCGGCCGCTTTGAAGCCGCTCACGGCGGCACCATTTTCCTCGATGAAATCAACTCCCTCAGTTACACGCTGCAGGTCAAACTGCTGCGGGTGCTGCAGGAGCATGAATTCGAACGGGTCGGCGACACACGGACCATTACCGTCGACTGCCGGATCGTGGCCGCCACTAACCGCGATCTCGGAGAACTCTCCGCCGCCGGCAAGTTCCGCGAAGACTTGTATTACCGGCTGAATGTCGTCCCGATCTACCTGCCTCCGCTGCGCGACCATTCCGAAGACGTCCCGGCGCTGGCGCAGCACTTCCTCAAGACGTACGCCCTCAACAACAGCCGCGCGGTGACAGCGATTGCCCCGGAATCCATGGGCTTTCTGCGAACCTACGCCTGGCCGGGCAACGTTCGCGAACTGGAGAACTACATCGAACGCGCCGTCGTCCTCGCGGAAGGGGACATCCTGACATCCGACCTGCTGCCGCCGCACGTGCGCGGCGAAGCGCCGCAGCGCGTGGGTCGCGCCACCCGCAGCGACCTGCAGCAGATGTGCACCGACCTGGTGGCCCTCGGACTGAGCCAGTCCACCGAAGACGGCACGGCCCACCCGCACGTGATGGGCCTGGTCGAACGCGAACTGATCCTGCAGGTGCTCCGCATGTGCCAGGGTACGCAGACCCGCACCGCATCCCGTCTCGGCATCAATCGCAACACGCTGCACAAGAAAATCGACGAGTACAGCCTGCACGCCGAATCGCGGTAGCGGCGAGCCGGGCGGCGTCAGCCCCCGGTTGGACTGCGGTCACAATGTCGTCGTAAAGAAGTTGCGAATGAGCTGACGCTCGCCGCCGGAGATCGGTCCCCGGATGCGAACCCGCAGCGGGCGCGACGATCGCCGAAAGCTGACGTCAATCCGCAGTCGCGGCACGTCCGGAAACTGTTCCTGCAGGAACCGTTCGATCTCCGCCCGCCGACCGGCCGCGACTTTGCCGCGGATCGTCACCTGCCCGCGCCGGATGCGGATCACGCAATCCCCAGAGCGCCCGGCGTACCGCCAGATCAGCGCCGCCAGCCCCAGGACGACAAGCCACTGCCACATCCCTTTTCCCCCGTTGGAGTTCAGGCTTCAGCCTGCCGAGCGCCCCTCGACAACTGCCATTGCCAGTCTCCATGCATCACGAGCGGCCTCCAAGATGTCCTCCCACGAGTGACGCATCAACTCCGTCCCCCCACTCGCTATAATTCAAGGGCGGCCGTTGAGCCTCGCCGTGCCCTCCATGACTCTTGCTTCCCGCCGTTGTTCCCGCAACCCAACCTGCCCGCCGTGTCTGTCGCGACGCTCGCCCTGCAGTGGGACAACGTCACCATCGCCTGCTTTTTCATGAGCTACATGGTCGCTCTCGGCTTCGAGGCCGCCCAGTTGCTCAAGCAGCACTCTGCCAGTCACTGGCTGGCGCTGGCCATGGCCGTCGCGGGCATGGTCGCACAGTCCATCTACCTCGTCGTCCGCAGCCGGACGGCCGGCGTGCCGCCGCTGCTCAGTTCGACCCACGACTGGCTGCTGGTGTTCGCGCTGCTGATCGTCGTCCTCTACGTGTTTGTCGAGTTACTGGAGCGGCGGGTCGCGCTGGGATTGTTCGTGATGCCGATCGTGCTCGTGCTCGTCGCGCTGTCGCGGTATGTGTCGGCCGCCCCGAATCCTGACCTCGTACGGGCGCCGTGGCGCGGTTTGGGAATGTTTCACGCCTCAATGCTGGTCTTGGGAATGCTCGGCGTCCTGACCAGTTTTCTGATGAGCATGATGTACCTTCTGCAGCATCGGCGACTAAAAACCAAGCGCGGTGCGACGGAAGGGCTGCACTTGCTCAGCCTTGCACTGCTGAACCGCATTAACTGGTGGGGGATCGTCCTGTCCGTGCCGCTGCTCACGCTCGGCATGGCGACCGGCGTCTGGCTGTCGTTCCTGTCGGCCAGCACGGAGGCTCCCGTCAGTCTCCAGCGGTGGCAGTTCATCGTCAGCGGGATCGTCTGGCTGACGATGGGAATGCTGTTTGTGTGGGTCGTCATGGGACGGGCGCACTCGGGACGCCTCGTCGCGTGGCGGACATTGTGGTCCTGCGGATTTCTCCTCGTCACGCTGCTGCTCCTGCAACTCGCCAGCGGAGGCGTCCACGGCACCGGATGATGCGAAACCGCAAGCGCGGATTGATCGCCCGATTTCGGACGAGTGTCCATAGATTTCGAATTTGTTGATGAACGTCCAGGTCGTAACCTGCAACCATCACACCGCCGATCTGACGGTTCGCGAGCGCCTCGCGTTTCCATCGGAGGAGGTGCTGCTGCGCGCGTATGCGGCGCTGCGGGCGCGATTTCCCGCGTCCGAGCATGTGCTGGTTTCGACCTGCAACCGCATCGAACTGTATACCGCTCAGGAGGAAACCGAACCGGCGCCGACGCAGCTCGACGTCGCGAGATTCCTGTCGGAGTTCCACGGGGTCCCCCTCGACGCGTTCTTCAACGACCTGCTGGAACGGACCGGCGCCGAAGCAGTGCGGCACCTGTTCGAGGTCGCGGCCAGCGTCGACAGCATGGTGCTCGGCGAGAGCCAGATCGTCAGCCAGGTCAAAGAGGCGTACGATCTCGCGCGGCGCGGGAACGCCAACGGCCCGCTGACCAACGCGCTGTTCCAGCGGGCGCTGTCCGTCTCGGCCCGCGTGCGCGCCGAAACACGCCTGTCCGAAGGGCGGGTGTCGATCGCCAGCGTGGCCGTCGGCGACTTTGGCCGCAGCATCTTCGATCATTTCCGCGATAAGTGTGTCCTGGTGATCGGCGCGGGCGAGATGGCGGAAGAGACGCTGCGCTATCTGCAGGGAGAGGGCATCGGGCGGATCGTCGTCTGCAACAGGAGCCGCGAGCGCGGTGAGAAGCTGGCACAGGCGTTTCAAGGCGAATGCCAGCCCTGGGACCTGCTCGACTCGCAACTGGCCGACGCCGACGTGATCGTCAGCACGACCGGCGCTAGCGAGCCGATCGTCACCGCAGAGCGGTTTCGCAAAGCACGGACGAAATCCGGCGAAAAGCCCGTCTTCATCCTCGATCTCGGGGCGCCGCGCGACTTCGACGCCGCTGTCGGCCAGCTCGACGACGGCGTCTTCCTCTACAACCTCGACGATCTCGAAGCGACCTGCGAGAAAAACCGCAAAGCTCGCTCCGCAGAAATCGAACGCGCCCAGCGGATCATCGACGACGAAACCGCCCGGTTCCTGCACGAACTCCATCACAAGGCGACCGGGCCGATCATCCAGCGGCTGCGCGAGCACTGGCACGACATCAGCCGCAGCGAGCTGGAGCAGCTCTTCCGCAAACTGCCGGACCTAGCGCCGGAACAGCGCAGTGCAATCGAACGGAGCATCGAACGGATCGTCAACAAGCTGCTGCACCCGCCACTGGAGACACTGCGGGCCGAGTCGAAGGAAGGGACGCCGCACGGGTTGCTGGATGCCATCCGGCGACTGTTTCATCTGGGGGAGTGAGGAGTCAAAAGCCGAGAGACGA
>JAEUIG010000611.1 GCA_016795125.1 Planctomycetaceae bacterium
AAGGCGCGAGGCCGTCACAACAGCCGGCGGGCGCCGTTTCCATCGGCGCAAAAAAACATGTCCCGGATGCATCATGCCTCCGGGACACGGAACGACGGTAGCCAAAGTCCAAATCAGGCGGCGGCGCGGCGCTCGAAGGAGAGGATCGCCGGAGCCGTCTGTTCTTTCACGCCTTCGATGAATGTTTCAAACACCTGCATGTCGAGGGCCGAAGCCGTCCGGCTTTCCGGATGGAACTGCACGCCCAGGCACCACCAGTTCTCTTCGATCGACTCGTACGCTTCGACCACTCCGTCCATGGCGGTGGCGCACACCCGGAAGCAGTTCGCCACGTTGTCGACCGCCATGTGATGGTCGCTGTTGACGCGGATTTCGCCCGGGCCGTAGATGGCGTCCATCTTCGTGCCGGGGACGATCTCGATGACGTGCCGCAGGCACTCCTCGACCGGGTCGCGATGGTGCAGCGACTTGAGCACTTCTTCGGTCACGTGCTGGAACAGCGTGCCGCCGCAGATCACGTTGAGCGTCTGCATGCCGGCGCCGATCGCCAGGGTGGGGATCTTGGTTTCATAGGCGATCCGCGCGAGGCGGCGGTCGAAGTCTTCGCGTCGGTTCGGCATCGGGCGGGTCGCCGGGTGCTTTTCAAATCCGAGGCGGACCGGTTCGAGGTCCAGCTTGCAGCCTGTCAGCACCAGCCCATCCACGTGTTCGAGCACCTGCCGCAGTTCGTCGTCCTCGGCCAGCGGCGGAAGAACCAGCGGAATTCCTCCCGAGCCGGTGATGGCGTCGTAGTATCCGCTGTCGATCCAGGTAAACGCTCCGGCATCCTTCTTGGCGGGGCGGTAGTCGGCGTTGAGTGCAATGATCGGCTTCGTGCTCATCCTCGAATCCTCCATGAAAGTTGGGTGCATCCCGGGACCAGCGTGTCGGGCGCCGTCGTCGAGACAAAAGGTGACAGCGGAGGATGTGCGGGCATGCACACGAGCAACCCCGGGGTCGGGCGAGCGCCGCATTGCACAGCAGAGCGGCGGTGGCGCGAAAGAGCGGGCCCGGCCACTGCAGAAGGGAGTCTCGGCCGGACCTGGTTCGGGCGCCATTGCGGAGTGCTGCTCCGCGTGGGACGCATCCGAATCAGGCGGTCGAATCCATTCCGCAGCATGGGGGTCCGATCCATCGGCCCGGGGGTAGCGGAGGTGCAATCACTGCACACAACCGGCTGTCATCGGCCTGCGAATCCTCGGGATCCACACCTCGAAAACGCAGGTGAGGTGACAATAGGCCTGCGGTTTCGGAATGTCCAGAAATTACTGCATTTTGTGGGGGCGGGGCGAACGCTGTCTACGGATTGTGGTAATGGGTGGGGTGCGGTCCCCATAACGTGTGGCTGCAAAGTTAGTCGCGCAGGTTTTGCCCTGTTTCAATTGCGAAGCCCATCAAAGACGCAATGAGTTCCGCTCCCGGGAGATCGGAGTGCCAATACGTCTCCAGAGGAGCGGTGTAGACGAGGAGAGCAGTCCAGGCGCGCGGGTATCAATCCGGCACCGACGACGACCATGAGCGTCGCCACACTGCTGACGTACCCGCTCAGAAGCAGCACAATCACTGCCATCGCCATTCCGGCGCGTCTGACGATCCGGCGGCGGCGGGTGGCGGGCATGGGGATTTTACGAAGGGCGTTGCCGTCTGCTACGAAGACGTTGCGAGTGCGCAGCAACTGGCACCAGTTGCATGTGCAACGTCGGGTGTTGTGCAAGACAGTCGCGGATCGCTTGGTCTATTGCTTGCGCAGTCACCCTTTCATTGCGTTGGGACGGGCATTGAACAATGCCTTCGTGCCGCGCCCCGCGTGCGTGCAAATTCTTGTAATCTGTCCAATTGCACGTCAGCACAGCTCGACGCTCTGTCGCTGCGCAGGACAGAACGTCTTCATCGTCGGCACCTTTACCATCACGTCCGATATCTCGGATCGTGAGTTGGACGACACTGTGCCCGTAGCTCCGAAGAAATGCGCACACTCGCTCCGGAACATCCCGGTCGGCGAGGATGTCGGCCATTTCATCAGGCCCTATTTGCGCTGATATCCGCCTCGATCTCGTCGGCGTGATCAGCAGCGTAGTCCAACGCGCTTAGGACTTGCGCCCGGGAAAGATGCGGGTACATCCGATGAATTTCGTCTACGCACGCTCCCTGCTGATATAAGATTGCGAGCACCCATGCGGCGAT
>JAEUIG010000402.1 GCA_016795125.1 Planctomycetaceae bacterium
ACGCTCGGCGGGGCGTATTCCCTGGCGCGCAGCACGATGGGACAGGTGGCGGTGCGCGTCGCCCTGCAATGCAGCGAGGCGGACGCACACCTGATCCTCAGCGAAGAGAACACCGCCGCGCGGCTGCTGACCCGGCCCGGCGAAGCGATCTACAACGACGCCAACGGCCTTGTGGAAGGGAATCATCCGTTCCAGATCGCGTGGCTGCCGGACGAGCAGCGTGAAACGTGGCTGCGGCGACTGCAGTCGCTGGCGGCGGCCCAGGGACGCCGCGACCCGCCGGCCATCGTGTTTGAAGGGAACATTCCGTCCGATCCGGCGCGCAACCTGCCGCTCGTGCAGTTGCTCCAGCAGCCGGCGGGAGACGTCGCCCACGAAGCGCCGAAGGTGTGGCTCGGCGAGGCGGTCGAGATCAAGCCGCCCACGGCGCTCAGCTTTGAGCGGCGCAACGGCGCGAACCTGCTGCTGGTCGGCCAGGACTCCGATGGGGCGCTGGGGATCATGACGACGGCCGCGCTCACGCTGACCGCGCAAACCGGCGGACAACAGTCGCCCGCCGACGGGAGCGCAGAATCCAGCGAGTACCCGCCGATCGTCGTGCTGGATGGATCGGCGCCTGGTTCGCCGGAGGCGGCGGCGTGGCAGTCGCTGTCGAGGCGGTATGCGGCTGCGATTGGCGTGGTCGGCCCGCGCGACACGGAAACGGCGCTGCGGCGCGTGTCGGACGAACTGCAACGGCGACTGGCCGAACCGGACGGCGTCCACGAGCCGCGTTTCCTGTTCGTGCATCACCTCAGCCGGTTTCGCGAACTTCGCAAGGGGGACGATGACTTCGGGATGTCGTTCGGCGGAGGGGATGCCAAGCCGGCCGACCCGTCGAAGCAGTTTGCCGAAATCCTGGCGAGCGGACCGGTCGTGGGGATGCATACTGTCATCTGGTGCGATTCGGCGAACACGGTGGAGCGCTGGTTCAGCCGGAACTCGCTGCGCGAGCTGGAGAATCGCGTGGTGTTCCAGATGAACTCCAGCGATTCGAGCAACCTGGTGGACAGTCCAGCGGCGGCGAAACTGGGTGTGCACCGGGCGCTCCTGTACCGCGAAGAGACGGGCGTGAGCGAGAAGTTTCGGCCCTATCACGTGCCCGATCGTGGCTGGCTGCCGGCGGCGTCCGGCAGTTCGCCGCCAGCGGTTGAAGAAACCAGACCGGCGGCGACGGCCGCTACGGCGAATTCGCCGTCCGCGAGCGTGGTTCCGGCGGCCGACGTGGCCAGCGACCTGTCGGAGTTCCGGATTCTGTAACGGGGAAGTCTCACGCCCGGGGCCTGAAAGTTCGCGAAACCGCAGGCGTGAATTGCGGGTCGTTCTTGAAAGGACTGCGGTGGCGGAGTTAGAATCCGATTCGTTATCGGGGGCAACCTGCTCTCGCGCTCGTTGAACTTGCAGCTCCGCGAAAGGTTATGTCGCACAAGACGACCGACGTCCGGGTGGTCGAGGCCGCCTTGTCCATTGAAGAGTGTCCGTTCCGCTCGCCGCTGAAGTTCGGCGGTCGCGTGATGTCAGCCTCGAAGCTGATGAACGTGGAGGTGACGGTCGAATCGCGGAAGGGTCAGCACGCCGTCGGTTACGGCAGCATGCCCGTCGGCAACATCTGGGCCTGGCCGACCGACGCGATCGAGCCGGCGCAGACCGAGAAGGGGATGCTCACCTTCGCCGAGCAGGTCGTGCGGCTCACCGACGCCCTCGACGAGTTCGATCACCCGATCGACATCATGTTCACGGTGGAGGGGGAATACGCCCACATCGCGAAGTCGCTGTCTGCAAAGCTGGGTTTGAAGGAGTCGATCCCCGCGCTGGCGCAGCTGGTCGCCGCCAGCCCGCTCGACGCCGCTCTGCACGACGCCTACGGCCGCGTGAACAACGTCAACAGCTACGATGCGCTCTCCAAGAGCTTCATGAACCAGGATCTGTCCGAGTACCTGGACGACCAGTTCGACGGCGAATACCTCGACCAGTACACGTCCCGCGTGCTGAAGCCGCGGATGCCGCTGTACCACCTGGTGGGGGCGATCGACCCGCTGACCCCAGCCGATGTCGCGCAGCCGATCAAGGACAAGCTGCCGGAGTGCCTGGCCGAGTGGATTCCGTACAACGGGCTGACGCACCTGAAGATCAAGCTCAACGGCGACGACCTGGCGTGGGACGTCGAACGCGTGCTGGCGATCGACCGGGTGGCGTCGGAAGCGCAGGCCAAACGCGGCTGCACGGAGTGGCACTACTCGGCGGACTTCAACGAGAAGTGCGGCAACGTGCAGTATGTGCTGGACTTCCTGGCGCAGATCAAGTCGAAGAACCCGGCGGCGTTTGACCGCATCCAGTACATCGAGCAGCCGACGAACCGTGACCTCAAGGCGCATCCGGAGAACCGGATGCACGAGGCGGCGAAGATCAAGCCGATCGTGATCGACGAATCGCTGGTTGACTATGAAGCCCTGCAGCTGGCGCGGGAGCAGGGCTACACGGGCGTGGCGCTCAAGGCGTGCAAGGGGCACACCGAAGCGCTGTTCGCGGCTGCTGCGGCGCAGAAGTTCGGGATGTTCCTGTGCGTGCAGGACCTGACTTGCCCGGGGTACTCGTTTTTGCACTCGGCGAGCCTGGCGGCCCGCATTCCCGGGGTCGCCGCCATTGAGGGGAACGGGCGGCAGTTCTGCCCGGCCGCGAACAAGAAGTGGGCGCGCCAGTTCCCGACGATGTTCGACATCAAAGACGGCACCGTCGGCACGTCCGCTCTCGACGGACTCGGGCTCGGCTTCTGAAGCCCGGCGAGCGGCCACGGCATGGCATTCTCGTCGTCGGGTTCCGCCGATTGATCGCACGATCGCCGTCGTGCGTGCTGAGCCAGTCGCACCGGCGCAGACGCCTGCACCGGCGGCGGAGTTTTCAGTCAATCGCCGCCGGCACTCCGGACGACTTCGATCTGGGGCATGCTGCGCCCGAATTGGGGGCCGGTGGCTTCGCCAGTGTCATTGGCGCCGAATCGCAGGGCTGAATCCGTCGACACCCGGCCCCCCTCCCCGGCCCTCCCTCCGGAACGGGGCGAAGGGGATTGCGTCAGGCCCAACGAGCGGCGCGTCTGTCCCTGAATCCCGAATCCTGAATCCCGAATCCTCCCCCAGTGGCTGCCGAATCCCCACCGCCGGACATCGATTTCGCGCCGCTGGGAGTCTCCGGCGGCCGCGGCGCCAAGACGATCGACATCCTGCAGTTTGCGCTGTCGACGTGGAAGCTGCTCGCCGGCGGACTGGCGGGCGGACTGCTGCTCGGGTGGCTGGCGTACCAGTACCTGGGGCCGACCTACCAGGCCGACACACGGGTCGAAGTCACGCAGAAGTCGACGGTGAGCGAGGATGCGGCGAAGCCAAATTTTTCCGGCGAACGCACCGAGCACGTGCACCTGATCAAGAGCGACGCGATCCTCTCGCGCGCGGTCGAAGTGCACGGCCTCAAGAACCTGCCGGCCTTCGACGGAGCGTCTGATGCCTCGATGGAGATCGCGGACGGGCTGACGGTCAAGCGGTCGGCCGGCGAGGACAGCTCGTTCGTCAACATCATCGACATCAGCTATCTGCATCCCGATCGCGAAACGGCGCGCGAGGTCGTCACGGCCGTTGTGGCGGCGTATGCCGATTACCTGCGTGATCTGCAGAACAAGAATTCCGGCGACCTGCTGGCGTCGCTGGAGCGGCGACAGTCGGAACTCGACGAAGAGATCGACTCCCTGCAGGAGGCCTATCACCAGTGGCGCGACACGTCGCCGTTCTACCTGGCGACCCCGCCGACGGTGACCGTGAACGGCAACGTCGTGCCGGGCAAGAACCCGTACCAGGCCCGGGTGGAGAAGATCGGCGAGGACATCGGCAAGAACCAGCTGCGGCAGTCGGAGGTCTCCTCCCGCATCGCGACATTGCAGCAGCTCAGCCAGAACGGCGAGTCGCAGGACGCCCTCGAGTTCTTCGTCACATACTGGCTGACGGCCGCGCCGAGCGCCGCGGGCGGCGAAGGCGGCGGGGGCGGCGGACAGCTGCTGTCGGAACCGGAGGTCAAAGCGGACCTCGATCGCCGCTACCTCGAAGTCCACATGATGCTGGATCGGCTGTCGCTGCAGCTGGGAGAGGACCACGTCAACGTGCGCCGGTTGCGCGAGCAGCTCGCCACGCTGCGGCAGTTTTACGACCAGAAGGGGTTCACGCCGCCGGACGTGGCCACGGGACTCGCCACGGATGCACCGCGCGCCGGGTCAAAGCGCCGCGATCTCGTGCAGGCGTATATGAAGATCATGCAGCAGGACCTCGTGCATCTCGAGGACCTCGGCTCGCGCTTGCGAACCGAGCTGGCGGAAGCGCAGAACGAGGCGAAGGAAGCGGCACTGTTCGAGGTGGAGGATCAGCGCCGGAAAGATGAGATCGCGCGGAAGAAGGAACAGTGGCGGACAGTCACGACGGAGCTGGAGACGTTCGGAGTGCGGAAGGAGCAGGAGGGCTATCGCGTCGAACAGATTGCGCAGGTGCGCGTCGAGAAGTCGATGAAGCGGGCGCTGAAGATTGTCGGCGCGTGCGGCGCGCTGGGAATCGTGCTGGTGTTCGCGCTGGCCTATCTGCGGGAATGGAGCGACACGCGCCTGAAAACGATGGACGAACTGCGGGCGAATCTCGACTGCCCGATTCTGGGCGAGGTTCCGCACTTCGCCGGCGCGCCGGCGGGCGCGGACGCGCGGTTCGATTCGCGTCTGTGTTATTACCATCGCCCGGCGTCACGGGAGGCCGAAGCCTACCGCACCATCCGGGCGGGTCTGCTGCACCTGGGGACTCCAGGGCGCGGGCAGATCCTGCAGATCAGCAGCCCGGAACCGGGGGACGGCAAGAGCGTGTCGGCGGCCAATCTCGCCCTGGCGATCGCCCAGTCCGGCAAGAAGGTGCTGCTGATCGACGCCGACCTGCGGCGGCCGACGATTCACGAACTGTGCCGATTGCCGCAGGACATCGGGCTGGCCGACGTTTTGAAGGGTGAGATCGACTGGCAGACGGCCGCCCGCGCGACGCAGATCGACGGCCTGTCGGTCATCACGGCGGGCGCGTGCCCCGAGAATCCGGGCGAACTCCTGCTGGGGGCGAAGCTGGCGGAAATCCTGGCGGCCGCACGGAGGGAATTCGACTTCGTCGTCGTGGATTCGCCGCCGATCCTGGCGGTCAGCGATCCGGCCGTGATCGCGCCGTTGACCGACGGCCTGGTGCTCGTCGTCCGCCTGCAGAAGAACAAGCGCGGGGCACTGCGTCGCACGCTGGAGACGCTCGCCGCGCACAATGCGCGACTGCTCGGCGTGGCGGCCAATGACGTCGATCCGACCCAGGAGACGTACCGGTCGACCGATTACGATGTGTACTACACGTCGGGTCGGCGGGCTGAGGCGGAGAGTGCGAAACCGCAAGCGGGGTTGGTGGAGGCCGGGGAGCGCTTGCAGGGCGGGGCGCGGGTTTAGCGCTGGGCTTTGCGGAGGGCGGCGCGCATTTCCTTGGCGGCGGATTCTTTTTTCATCCGCTCGCGCTTGTCGTGCAGCTTGCGGCCCTTGGCGACGGCCACGGTGGCTTTGACCATTCCTCGCTGGGAGAAGTGGATGTCGAGCGGGACGAGCGTGAGTCCCTGATGCGCCGCGTCCTCGGCGAACTTCCGCAGCTCGCGTTTTCTGAGCAGCAGCTTGCGCGGCCGCCGCGGCTCATGGTTCATGAGATTCGCCTGCGGGTAGGGCTGGATGTCGCAGCCCAACAGCCACAGCTCTCCGTCCTCGATACGGGCAAACGCCTCTTCGATCGAGATTTTGTGGGCGCGGATGCTCTTCACTTCGCTGCCGAGCAGTTCCAGGCCGCATTCCAGCGTGTCGAGAATGTCGTAGTCGTGCCGCGCCCGCCGGTTGCGGCAGACCACGCGGTCGTTGAAGTCGTCTTTATCCGCCGATTGCTTGGCCATGGCGAGCGGATTATACCGCTCTGGCGTCGCACGGCGAGTGGCTGGGGGACTTTGTCATCGCGAGAAATCCGGGAGGAAAGGGGGGCGACGGGCCACGTCGCCGGAGAAATCATCGCGTTTCGGTCGCAGCGGCTCGGCGGGAGACTCGACCGGCGTTGCACGTTGATTCAGGGGACAGGCAATACCCCCTCGGGGGACTGACCTTCCATCATTGTCAGCCGGCGGAATCGCGAGCGAAACAGCGATCCGCAGCGCCAGATTTACCACGGAGGACGCGGAGACCACCGAGAAGAACCAGGTGTTGTACGCTTTTTCTCCGTGTGCTCCGTGGTCAACTTCCTGCCTGTGCAGAGGCGGGCGCGGACGACAATCGTCAATGGAGGGAGCACCGCAATTGTTGTGCTTGGCCGCCTCGCCCTCCCGGCGATCGAATTGGATCATCGAAAGTCGATCCTGCGACTTTCGGTGAGAATTGCAGCACTATCGGGAGGTCGCGGCAATTGAAAAGCAGTCGCGCGACGCCTAGCATCGCCATAAATATGTCCTCGCAGAACACTACCTATATCCGCAGCCGCGAACTTCTTGCTCGCGACGACAGCCGCGTGCTGCTCGTCGACGTGCAGGGGAAGCTGACGGCCATCATGCCGGGGATCGAGCTGCCGATCGCCAACTGCCGCAAGCTCCTGCTGGGGGCGCGGATTCTCGGGGTACCGGTGAGTGCGACGGAGCAGTATCCCCGCGGACTGGGGCCAACAGTGCCGGAGTTGGCCGAGCTCGTCGAGATGCGGGTCGAGAAGCAGCGGTTCAGCAGTGCCGAATGCTTTTCCTGGGTGACCGAGGACAAGGGAGACCGCGTCAAGGTGGTCGTGATCGGGATAGACGCGCACGTGTGCATCCAGCAGACGGTGCTCGACCTGCTGGCAGCCGGCTTCAGCGTGTATGTCCCGGCCGACGCCGTCGCCAGCCGGAACCCCGCTGACCGCGACGTTGCGCTCCAGCGGATGCGCGACTCCGGCGCGACGGTCACCACCACGGAGTCGGTGCTGTTCGAATGGTGCGAGACGGCAGCAGCGCCGGAGTTCAAGCAGATCAGTGCGTTGATTAAAGGGGCGATGGTCGATGGTCCCTAGTCGATGGACCAGGTTTATGGTTGATCGACACCAAGCGTCGAATTCGAAAATCGAAATCTGAAGATTCACCGCAGAGATCGCTGAGGACGCAGAGAAAAAAGAGTGAGAACCTCTGCGATCTCCGCGCCCTCCGCGGTGAACGTTACTTCAATCCAAAATCGAAAATCCAAAATCCCAATGTCCGTCCCCGCACTCCGCACTCCGCCCCGCCGTGTTCTGATGGGGCCCGGCCCCAGCGAGATTTCGCCGCGGGTTCTCGCGGCGCTGTCCGCGCCGACCGTCGGGCATCTGGATCCGTTCTTTCTGGATGTCATGAATGAGACGCAGACCATGCTGCGCGACCTGTTTCGCACGCAGAACCAGCTCACGCTGGCAGTCAGCGGCACCGGCAGCGCGGGGATGGAAACCTGCGTCGTCAACCTGATTGAGCCGGGGGACCGGATGCTGGTGTGCGTGAACGGCGTGTTCGGTTCGCGGATGGCGGACGTTGCCGGCCGCGCGCAGGCGATTGTGTCGACGATCGAGCGGCCGTTCGGCGAAGTCTTCTCGCCAGACGAGATCGCGGCGGCGGTCAAGCAATTGAATCCGAAAGTCGTCGGGATCGTGCACGCGGAAACGTCGACCGGCGCGCGGCAGCCGCTGGAGGAGATTTCCAGGATTGTGCACGACGCCGGCGCGCTCCTGCTGGTCGACTGCGTGACGTCGCTCGGCGGAATTCCCGTCGAGATCGACGGCTGGCAGATCGATGCCGCGTACTCGGGGACGCAGAAGTGCCTGTCCTGCCCTCCGGGACTTGCGCCGGTGACGTTCAGCCCGCGCGCACTGGAACTCATCCAGAACCGCAAGTCGAAGATCCAGAGCTGGTATCTCGACATGAAGATGGTCGCCAATTACTGGAGCGACAAGTCGCGTGCGTACCATCACACCGCGCCGATCAACATGAACTACGCGCTGCACGAAGCGCTGCGGATCGTGCTTGCGGACGGCCTCGAAACCCGCTGGGTTCGCCACCGTCGCAACCATCTCCTGCTGTGCTCCGGACTGGAGGCGATGGGAGTCGAGTACGCGGTTGCCGAAGAATACCGCCTGCCGATGCTCAACGCGGTGAAGATCCCGGCCGGCGTGGATGACAAGGCGGTCCGCGCACAATTGCTCAACGAGTTCGGGATCGAGATTGGCGGCGGCCTGGGACCGATGGCCGGCAAGACCTGGCGGATCGGCCTGATGGGCGAGACGAGCACCGAACGGAACGTGCTGATGTTCCTGGCGGCGCTGGAAGCGTGCCTGGTGAAGCAGGGAGCGAGCGTGCGTCCGGGCAGCGGCGTGGCTGCAGCCATCGCAGCGGCGGGAGCGTAGGCGGCGATCGCGTCGTGCCCCTGCGCCGCGCCTGTCACCGGAACCAGTTTCAAGATTTGTTTAGTGCCGGGGTGGCCGGGGTTGGAGCAACGCGAAACCCCGGCGCGGGCGCCCCGGGGCTTCCCTTCGGTCCAGCCCCGGCCACCCCCCAAACCGGTATTGAAACTGGTTCCGGTTCATTCCGAGCGCGGCAGCGCGATGAATTCGATGAGCGAGTCGGACTGAACCGGTTGATAGGCAGCGCCGGACTCGAGCGGAGGCTCGGCGGGCGGGGCCGGCGAGATTTCCGGTTGCACGGGAGTCAGCTGCGGGACCGGCTCCGGAAAATACTGCGCCGGTGGAGGCGTCGTCGCTGATTCTTCGGGAGCGGTTTCCAGCATCGGCGAGAGAACGGCCGGCGGCGCTGCCGTTGCGGGCGTGGGCCAGGCGGCGGCTTGAGGCTGGCTGGTCCAGACGTAGTCGCAATCCGGGAACTGCCGCCACTGGGTGTGGTGATAGCCGAAGGTCGGCGAGCAGGCGACCGAGTATTCGGGATACAGGAATTTGCGGTGCTTTCGCTGGACGCGCTTGTAGCCCGTCAGCCGCCGGGCGCGCACGCATTCGCGAAAGTCCTCCCAGAAGCATTCCCAGGCCGAGAGATTCTGGCCCGGATCTTCCTCGGCGTAGTAGCCCGCCTGCTGAATGCTGCCGCCGGTCGAGTGCCCCTCGCCCGGATAGGCGTCATCCGCGAATCCCGACGCAGAGCCGATGCCAACGACTCCGAGAAACGCAGCGATGGCCAGAGTGATTCGCAACATGGAAGGCATCCCTGCCGGAAGGTGAAGCAAGCCGCCGAAACCGCAGCGAAGCGGCGATACTGTGTGACCGTTTACCGATTCTGCTGGCCCGTCGGCGGCGAGCCGAAACTCCGCCCCGTTCGCGATCCCAGCATATTCTGTCCGCCACCCATGCCCATGCGACTTCCAATCTGGCCGTATTGGTTGTTGCTATAGCCGCCGGCCGTTCCAAAGCCGCCGCCTGTGGTGTTGCCATAGCCGCCCCCGCGGACCGCACCGCCTCCTCGTCCGGTTCCTCCACTGTTGCTGGAGAAGTATCCGCCGGTGTTCATGAAGGATGTCTGGTGCCCGGTGCCGGGAACTTTGATGGAACCGTCCGCTGCGATCACGCTGTTGAAGTCGTTCTGCAGGGTATTGACCTGATTGTTCAATTGGGCCGAATAGTTGCGCAGTTCCCGCTCCGGACGGACCAGCCGCTGGTAGTTCAAGCCGAAGTCCAGTGCCCGGTTGTTGCTGTTATTGTCACGAAACAGGTTCAGATATGGACTGGTCGTGGGGCGCCGAATGCTCGGCGCACCGAACTGGTTGCTCGGCGACTGCGCCGTCGCGTTACGTGTCCCAACGGTCGCGAGCATCAAGGACGCGATCACCATCATGAACACCCACCGTCCCAGCAGACGCGAATTGATGGTCATGGTTGCGATCCCTGTTCCGTGTAGAAGTCGATGCCGCTGACAGTACCGGTCCCCAGAGCCATTACACCCAGGAAGCGTTCCACGGGGGACAGGAGCTTGCCGAGGAAGTTATCCGCAGCAATCAGGTGATCGGCCTGCACGTACAGTTTATCACCTGGGAAGAGCTGGTAGTTCGTGGAAGTGATGCCCTCGCGAGTAATCGCCGCCCAGTGGACATCGAGAATCTGCGATCCCTCATATTCTGACGGCGCCGGACGCGCAACCCAGATCTTTTTCGAGGAAACCTGTGAGAGGCCATAAACCTGCGACACGGCGTCCAGCACGGTTTCGTTGCCGGTGCACGGCAGGCGGACCACCTGCTCGCCGTAACCGCCGCCATCCATGATGACATAGATGACCTTGCTGTTGTAGGCCAGCACGTCCACGCTGACCTGCGGGTCGTGCATCTGCGTGGAGAGATGGCTTTCCACGACTGCTTTGATCTGTGGCAGCGTCAAACCGGCCACGTAGACCTCGCCATAGATCCCCAGCGACACGGTGCCGTCGGGACGGACAAGGTGTTCGCCGGTGATGGGTTGCTTGCCAGACACGTCCGGCAGGGTCATGGTCACGACCGGATTCTTGATGCCGATGGAATCCTGTTGCAAGTGGTAGATCACGGCGTCGCGCGCCTGATCAAGATTCAGTCCGGCAATGGGCACCTTGCCGTAGGCCGGTCCGAGGTCGATGGCGCCGTCCGCTCCGATGAGGAAGTCGCCGTTCACGATCTTGTTGGCGAGCTCGTGCTCGAGTTCGTACTGGTACTCCAGCGCGTCCTCGACCGGATCGCTCTCGGTCACGATCGGCAACCCCTTCTGCAGACGGACAGTGACGACATCGCCGGAATCGAGCGGCGCATCGGCGGGGCGGATGTTATTGACCGCCTCCAGCTGCAGAATGTCGGGGGGTTCGACCCGGTAGGAGGGGAACGACATCTTGTCGAGTTCGCGCGGGATGTCGGCGTACTCGGCCATGGCGATCTGGCGATCGATGGCGTGCGAAGCGCAGCCGCCGCCCGTCATCAGCAGCAGCAGTGTTGCGAGAGTACAGACCTTCGGCCCCGGATACCGACAGCGCATAACGCCCCCTCCCTGAGAGTGCGCCCCCCGGCGCACGCCTCCCCTGCGGCTGAGAAACAGTCGCCGCGCAGTTCAAGGTATCGAGCGGGAGCGGCCGTCACCTTCAGCAAGATTGGAAAAATCGAACAATCCGTTGCGACCGATGCAGTCGGTAAGGTTTGCCGAAGATGCTCAATCCGGAGACCTGCCGCGACGATGCGGGCCTGGGCGCAAGCGGCTTCGCTGCGGCCGCGCACCCCTGCCGCGTTCGCACCGGCGGAGCCTGTGGCGGCCGGCGGAATGGCTTGCGGGGACTGCCAATTCAGCAGCGTCGAACCCGCGGGCGTGCTCGTTAGAAGACGATTGTATCCTGTCCACCCTGGTCTTCCGACCGGGACAGGCTGGCTTCCAGTTCCTTGAAGCGGCGTTCCAGTGCCTGCCATTCGGTGACCAGTTCGGCGCACCGCGCGATCCACTGGTCGTCGACGCCCTGGTCTCGCAATGCAGCGACATCGCCCAGGCGGCGAATCAACCGCTGAGCGTTCGGGTCGGGGTTGGAGTCGGGCATGGGCAGGCTCCTGATCCGGGCCAGTCCACGGGCCCGTACGGCAGGACAATAGTGTTTCGCGAGTCCGGCCCGCGAGCAAGTGAAAATAGCGCAGGGTTGTTCGCCTGCCGGGATTTGCATCAAATCCCCGCGCGACGCCGAACCGATGTTGACATGTGGCTGTGCCGGGAGAAAATCTCCTTAAACGGGCGAAGTCCACGGACAGGGCCCGGATCGAGGGGATTTCCTGATGCGGTGCCCACGTTGCCGATGCACGAAACTCAAGCTGGGAATCGTCTTCGCGGGAGAGGTCGCGTGCACCTTCCGGGATGGTGAAGTCGTCGAGGTTCTGGACGCCGGCTCTCTGGATTCGTACTGGAGCGAAAACTCGAACTGCCGGTGCATGGATTGCGGCTGGTCGGGGCGCGTCGGTGATCTGCAACCGGCGCCGGCGGCTGTGCGGACTCCGAGTCGGCGGACTGTCCCTGCACAACCGGATCGACTGTCCGAAATCGAACGCCATGCCGTCAGCGGCCGATGTCCCCGGGTGATCCGGGACGACGTCCAGCAACTGGTGGGGATGATCCGACAATTGCAGAAGCAGGTGCAGATCCTGGAGACGGTGTCGCGGGCGGGCGCCATGGGGCGGCTGGTCGGCGGCAACGACACGGCCGTGTTTTGATGATGTTCGCGATTTCCGTCGCCTGAACTTCACAGTCACGTTCGAAAATGAGCGGTCCAAACCGGACCGCTGCCGAGCTTCGAGGTCACGTTTCAATGCCCATCCTGGACTGGGAGCCGCCTGTCTGGCCGGAGAATCTCCTCGACCAGGAGCTGGTTGCCGGAGAGCGGTGGTGGGTGCTGCATGTCCGGCCGCGCAGCGAAAAAATGCTGGCTCGCAAGCTGCTCGCGCGGCGCGTCGGCTATTTTCTGCCGCAGCATGAACAGCGGAAGACCTACCAGCGGCGGGTCGTCGCCTCGCGCATGCCGTTGTTTCCCGGCTACCTGTTCGTCTATGGAGACGACGCGGCGTACGAGTTCTCGCGGAGCAGCCGCGAAGTCGTCTGCCCGATCGAAGTCGTGGAACAGCAGCACCTGCTGACGCAGCTTCGCGACGTGCGGCGGCTGGTGGACTCTGGTGCACCGATCACTCCTGAAGCGCGGCTCGAAACGGGGATGCCGGCGCGCATCGTGCGCGGCCCGCTCGCCGGAATGTCGGGCCACGTCGTCCGCAACCAGCGCGGGTTGAAGTTCGTGCTGCAAGTGCAGTTCATCCAGCGCGCGGCATCGATCGAAGTCGACGGCACGATGGTCGAAGCGATTTAGGAGCGGTCGCCCGCGGCTCTCCGCTAAACGGCTGCGTCGCGGCGAGTCAGCCAGCCGGCGTAGACAGTCTCAAGTGCCAGCAGCGCCACTGTCGCCAGCAGGACCCATCGCCAGAGCCGCTGGTTCTGTTCGACTTCCGCGTTGGCGACGTCGCGTCTGGCCGCGGGAGCAGCGGAGGGAGTCGCCTGCGTTCGCCTGGATTCCAGCGGGATTCCGAGCGCCTCGAGCTGCTCGGACGGCAGGGGAGCGGTGTCCGATTCGCTGGCGGAGAGATTGACCGCATACGTTGCCAGCGTCGTCATCGCGCCGTCGGTCACGGTATAGACTCCGGGCATGTCCACGCGCTGGTCGTCGCTGTGTTCGGCGAGCGGTGTTGTTGCTCCATCCGGGCGCGTCAGGACTTTTTCGGACGACTGAGTGAGTGACTGCCAGGGAATGGCATCGCCGACAGTCAGCTGGGCCGTGGACGCATCCGTGCGGGACGACGTTGCCAGCAGGCCGTTCATGAGCGGCACAAACTTCGACCAGACTGCGAGCTGGCTGTCCGCCCGGTTCCAGCCGGACGTGAGCAGGAGAATCCGCCCGTCACCAACGGGGATCTCGCCGAGTGCCGGGGCGCCGTCGTCAAATCGCGCCAGCACGCGGAGGCGAGGAATGGCAGCGCCGTCGATCCGGCGATGCTTCCAGAAGTGCAGAGTGGTGAAGTCGGAATACCTGGGGTCCGCAAATGGAGCGAGAGCCGGATGCTCAAAGTCGATCCCGGTGAGCAGTGCGAAGCCGTCGGCGTCGGCCTCGGACGCGAGGATCTGCGGAACGTCGAGTAACCGGGCCAGTCCGGCGACCGCGTCGGGCGTGCGAAGCACCATGATGGCGAGCCCTCCCCCCCGCAGGTACTCCTGCACGGCTGGCATCTGTTCCAGCGCAGGGGGCATGGTCATCAGGACCAGTCGTACCGGCGATGCGGCTGTCGGGAGCTGCACGGCCGAACGGTCCCAGTCGATGAGTTCCACGCTGCGCTCGCGCGTGTCGGCAAACAGCGGGCCGACGTAGAACCGCTCACTGGCAGGGTCGGCCGCATCATCAGCGCCGAGGTACACGATGGAGAACCGTTGCGGCT
>JAEUIG010000665.1 GCA_016795125.1 Planctomycetaceae bacterium
CACGGACTTCCCGACAAGGTCCGCCGTCTGATCGAACACGAGCTGGCGCTCATCGAAGAGCTGCGCTACGAGTTCTACTTCCTCACGGTGTGGGACCTCGTCCGGTTCGCCCGCGAACGGCAGATTCTCTGCCAGGGACGCGGTTCGGCGGCGAACTCCGCCGTCTGCTACTGCCTCGAAATCACCTCGGTTGATCCCGACTGCATTGATGTGCTCTTCGAGCGGTTCATCTCGCGGGAGCGTGGCGAAGCGCCGGACATCGATGTCGACTTCGAGCACGAGCGCCGCGAAGAGGTGCTGCAGTATCTCTACGAGAAATACGGCCGCGAACGGGCCGGAATTGCAGCGACCGTCATCACCTACCGGCCGAAGTCGGCCATTCGCGATGTGGGCAAGGCGCTCGGATTATCGCTGGACTGTGTCGATGCCATCGCGAAGACGATGGAGCCGGCGACAGGCGAGGATCGGTTCGCCGGACGGATGCGGAGTGCCGGCCTTGATCCGTTGTCGCGCGTCGGCCGGCAACTGAACGGACTCGTGCAGGAACTCGTGGGGTTCCCGAGGCACCTGTCGCAGCACGTCGGCGGCATGGTCCTCACGCAGGGGCCGCTGTGCGAACTCGTGCCGATCGAAAACGCCGCCATGGCCGATCGCACCGTCATCCAGTGGGACAAGGACGATCTCGATGCGCTGGGACTGCTCAAGGTCGATTGCCTCTGCCTGGGAATGCTGACCGCCATCCGCAAATGCTTCGACATGATCGAGAAGCATGCAGGCCGCACGCTCACACTGGCCACCGTGCCACAGGAGGACCCCCCCGTCTATGAGATGATCCAGAAGGCCGACACGATCGGCGTGTTTCAGATCGAGAGCCGGGCGCAGATGTCGATGCTGCCGCGACTGCGGCCAAAGTGCTTTTACGACCTCGTGATTGAAGTGGCGATCGTCCGGCCCGGCCCGATCCAGGGAGACATGGTGCATCCGTATCTGCGCCGGCGGCGCGGCGAGGAACCGGTGACCTATCCCGACGAGCGCATCGAAGCGGTCCTCAAGAAAACGCTGGGGGTGCCGCTCTTCCAGGAGCAGGCCATGAAGCTGTCGCAGGTCGCGGCCGGGTTCACGGCCGGAGAGTCGGACCAGTTGCGGCGCGCCATGGCGGCGTGGAAGCGCAAAGGAGGCCTGGAACCGTTCCGGCACAAACTCCGCGACGGCATGCTGGCCAACGGTTATACGACCGAGTTCGCCGAACGGCTCTACAAGCAGATCTGTGGTTTCGGCGAGTACGGATTTCCCGAATCGCATGCGGCCTCGTTCGCGCTGCTGGTGTACGTGTCCGCCTGGCTCAAATGCTGGCACCCGGCGGCGTTCACGGCGAGCCTGCTCAATTCGCAGCCGATGGGATTTTACGGACCGGGACAGCTCGTGCTGGATGCCCGGCAGCACGGCGTCGAGGTCCGGCCGGTCGATGTCAACGCCAGCCGTTGGGACTGCACGCTCGAGCCAACAGACGAGGACGATCGCCACGACAAATGGGCGCTGCGGCTGGGATTCCGGATGGTGCGCGGCCTGTCGGAACGGCACGCCGCGTTGATTGTCGACCAGCGCGGCGATCGGCCGTATGATTCGTTCGGGGACTTCCTCCGCCGCACGCGGCTC
>JAEUIG010000411.1 GCA_016795125.1 Planctomycetaceae bacterium
GGGCGCGGCGTGCGTACACACTTTTCCGATGACTATCTCTGGCTGCCGCTCGCGACCTGCCACTACGTCTCAACGACCGGTGACACTGGCGTGCTCGACGAGCAGATTCCGTTCCTGACGTCGCGGCCGCTGCGCCAAGACGAAGAATCGAACTACGATCTGCCGCAGGTCTCAGATGAGACAGGCACTCTGTTCGAACACGGCGTGCGTGCGATCGATCACGGACTGCGATTCGGAGTGCACGGCCTGCCGCTGATGGGCTGCGGCGACTGGAACGACGGCATGAATCTCGTCGGCAAGGACGGCCGCGGGGAGAGCGTGTGGCTCGCCTTCTTCCTCTATCACGTACTGACACGCTTCGCGGAACTGGGCCGGCGGCGAGGCGATACGGCACTGGCTGACCGTTATACGCTCGAAGCCGGCCGGCTTCGGGGCAATATTGAGGAACACGGCTGGGACGGTCAGTGGTATCGCCGCGCCTACTTCGACGACGGCACGCCGCTCGGCTCGGCGCAAAACGACGAATGCCAGATCGACTCAATTTCGCAGAGCTGGTCGATCCTGTCGGGCGCAGGAACACAACAGCGCTCTGAGCTGGCATTCGAGAATGTGAATCGCCGCCTGGTACGACGCGACTCACGACTCATCCTGCTGCTCGACCCGCCGTTCGATCGTTCGGACCTGAACCCGGGATACATCAAGGGTTATGTTCCGGGTGTGCGCGAGAATGGCGGTCAGTACACGCACAGCGCGATCTGGACCGTCATGGCCGCCAGCATGCGCGGCGACCATGAACTGGCCTGGGAACTGCTCTCCCTCATCAATCCGATTCGACACGGTTCGAGCGCCGCAGAGATCGCCACGTTTCGTGTCGAGCCGTACGTCATGCCGGCCGATGTGTATGGCGTCGAGCCGCATATTGGCCGGGGAGGATGGACCTGGTACACGGGTTCGGCCGGCTGGATGTACCGGCTGATCGTCGAATCACTGATCGGATTGCGACTCGAAGGAGAGAAACTCTGGTTTACGCCATCGCTGCCGCAGGACTGGACGACGTTCAAAGTGCACTATCGCCATCGCGACACTTTCTACCATATCACGTTCCTTCAGCATCACATGTCGGGACACAAGGCGCAGTTCAAGCTGGATGGCGCGATTCTCAGCGATCCGTTCATAAGACTTGTCGACGACAGGCAACCACATCACGTTGAGTTCGCCTTCGAAGCGAATCGAAGTCCTCGTGGCGACGTCCAGCGACCGGGCGAGTGAGGGCAGTGGCAAGCACTCGCGCGTCGAACGGTCTTTCGAGCCAATCGACTCGCGAGGTGCAATTGGGATTGAGACGGCTTTCCTACTCCAGTCCGGAAACACACCGTTCGCACCAGCTCGCCCGTTCCCTGCTTTCAGAACTGAACGCTCGCGCGCGTACCCGTTGTCCGCTGGTTTTGCGCAGGGAGGGGGGCCGAGGGCACCGACGCCAGAGCTGGCGAAAATTCGGCCGCGAGCCTCGGCGAGCCGGCTGCGCAGCGCGGCTGATCGCATGATCGAAGCGTGTGCTTACGCCAGCTCGGTTGGCTTGCTGCAACTGCACTGGGACATTCTTTGTCCGACCTGCCGAGGCACAACCGCAGGGGTCATTTGGTCCCTCCAAGCAACTGCGTTTCTCGCAAACATTAAAGCGATGGGAGGCGCGCTTCGCCCACACCGCGGCGGGCCACCGAAGCGGCGTGCGACACGATGCGGCCTCCCATCAACCTCCGCGCTTCGGCCAATGCCACTCAACCGCCGCGCGTCAGAAATCACTCGGAGACATGCTCGTACGACGCATGAATGTTCAGCACCCCATGTACGACGCTGGACTCGGTGACGCGATACCGGTGATGGAGCACGACCGTCGGTGAGGTTTCGCTGGGTGCAACCATTGAGTGCAATCCCTCCGGGGATACGCCGGACATGAACGCTCCGGGAGCGGCGACCGTCGTCGCGTAGAACCGCTCGGCGTTCCAATAATCCAGGATTCCGCCGGTCAATGGTTCCCCGCTGCGTGCAACCTGGCCGTCCAGAAAGCCATCGTGGAAGTGGACCGCAATCGATCCCTGATGATGGGACATCGGTACGAACGGGCTGGTAGGATTGGGTGGCCCTACTCGCGAATGCGAAGCGGCGAACTGACGGCTCGCCTTGGGCTCTGTCACATGGCATGCTTCTGCAGACGAGCGGCAGCTTGCCGACGGTCGCCGTCGCAACCACCCCGTCGTCACGCTCAGTCCGGCTTCGGTGGCCCCGGGAAGAATGCGTTGGTCCTTGCCCGGTAGGCCATGTAGTCGGGGCGGCGACCACCGATTGTTCGCTCCAGCAGCGCCACTCCGGAGACCTTCAGCAGCAGCAGCGTCATGACGATGGGGCTGGCTACGGTCCAGGTCGCGCCGGCAGAGGCGGCGATCAGGTACAGGCCCCACCAGACGCAGCAGTCGCCGAAGTAGTTCGGGTGACGGGTATAGCGCCACAGTCCCCGGTCCAGCACCCGGCCTGCGTTGGCAGGATCGGCCTGAAACCTCGACAGCTGCCAGTCGCCGATCGACTCAAACATGAATCCCACGCTCCAGACGACGGCGCCGAGCGCATCCACCGATGTCATTCTGCTCGGCACATCGCGGACCGCGGCAACCTGCAGTGGCAGCGAGACAAACCACAGAATCGCCCCCTGCAGCAGGAATACGCTGAACAGGCTGATCCACCAGAACTGGGTGCCGTGTGCGGCGCGCATCGCCGCATAGCGGGCATCCTCCGGCCTTCCGTGATTGCGTCGCGCGAGGTGCCACGACAGCCGCAGGCCCCAGACGGTCGTCAGCCACGCGAGCAGCGAGATCCGGCCGCTCCACGGGAAACTCTGCGCGGCCGACATCCAGGCGACGAGAACAAAGCCACAGCCCCAGAACAGGTCCACAATGCTGACATCACGGCGAACCGTAGCCACGACCCACAACGTGAGTATCGTGACGCCGATCACGGCCGCATTCAGCGCCAGAACCTGTGTCAACGCTGTCATCGGCATGAAGGTTGTTCGAGCAGGTAATGCGAGACGAACCACTCGTTTCCCTGCGCGAAGCCGAACAGCTCGGAGACGGCGAGAAAGAACATCCGCCAGCGCTGCAGCCAGCGATCCGCCTGTTGCGGTCCGCGACATTCCGCGAGCAGCGAGCGGACCGTAAGGCGATGCCCGTCGAGCCTGGCCAGCCAGGCATCCGCCGTCCGCTGGTAGTGCTGACCGTTCCACTTTTCGTGGCGGGTCACTCGCAGGATGTCCGGAAAATTCTCCAGCAGGTCGGCGCTCGGCATCAGGCCGCCCGTGAAGAAGTGCCGGCCCATCCAGTTCGCGGCGCCGTCGGTCTCGAACGGGTAGCACAGCGCGCGATGACAGAACAGGTGGACGTAGAGTTTCCCGTCCGGATGCAGCCACTCTGCGATACGTGACAGCAGCCGGCGGAAGTTCCGCAGATGCTCGAACATCTCTATCGACACCACGCGGTCATACTGCCGCTGTCCCGGAGCGAAGTGATTCACGTCGCAGGTGATGACCTGCAGGTTTGACAGGCCGCGGGCGCGGGCCGACGCCTGGATCGCCCAGCGCTGCTGAGCGGAGTTCGAAACCGCCGTGATGCGGCTGGCCGGATATCGCTCCGCCATCCACAGCGACAGCGCCCCCCATCCGCACCCGAGTTCCAGGATGTTCTGTCCGTCTCTCAGATCGGCCAGTTCGCAGCTGCGCCGGAGGGCCTCGGACTCGGCGCCCTCCAGCGACGTCTCGGGCTCCGCGAAGTAGCAGCAGCTGTATTTGCGATGCGGACCGAGAACCCGCTCGAAGAACTCTGCAGGCAGTTCGTAGTGCTGCTCGTTCGACTGTTCGGCTGCGAGAGCAATCGGACCTGTCGACAGCCAGTCCCGAGAGGGCTCAATGTACGCGGCGCGGGTGTGCTCGTCGGCGAGCCGGCGGGCACATTGTCGCCTGATCGCCGCGCGGAGGATTCGGTCGGGAACCAGCCCGCGTTCGGCCGCGTCAATTCCGAGGGACAACAGCCCCATGTTTCGGATCTCCCTGGGCGACAGGATGAGGCGTGGCGGCCCGCCGGCTGAGGACTGCGGGGTCCCGGCGACAGCCCGATTTGTCAAACTGAATCTGCACGACGCCGACGGCACGCTCCTCGAACGCCGCCTCGCAGTAGCAGAAGTAGTAGTGCCACATCCGCAGGAATTCGTCCGTAAAGCCGAGTGCCCGGACCTCGTCGAT
>JAEUIG010000731.1 GCA_016795125.1 Planctomycetaceae bacterium
ATGGCCGTGGAAAGTCAGACTATCGAGACGGTCGTCAAGCCTCATCCTCAACCGGTCCCGCAGATCGCCGACTCTCCGCAATTCTGATTCCCGTTCCGCAACCGCGATCCGCACGGCTTCGGAGAATCCGGCGATCAGCGCGACCGGCAGCGTGCCGCTGCGCAACCCGTGCTCGTGCCCCCCGCCGTCGATCTGCGCCAGCAACGGAATCGCCGGTTCTGACTTCCGCACAAACAGCGCGCCGATCCCCTGCGGGCCGCACAGCTTGTGAGCGGTGAACGTCAGCAGGTCGATCGACGACGCGCCAAGCTCCAACGGCAGCTTGCCGGCCCCCTGCGCCGCGTCGCAGTGCAGCAGCACATTGCGGGAGCGGCAGATCTCCCCGATCTCAGCGAGCGGGTTGATCGTCCCGACCTCGTTGTTGGCCAGCATCACCGAGACCAGCCGCGTTTCCGGACGGATGGCGTCGGCGATCTGTTGCGGATCGACGCGTCCCGTTGCGTCGACGGGCACAATCGTGACCCCGAACCCTTCGCGACGCAGCCGTCGTGCCGGATCGAGCACGCTGCGATGCTCGGCGGCGCTGGTCACCAGATGGGCGCCGCGACCGGCTGCCTGCAGCACGCCCTTGAGCGCGAGATTGTTCGCCTCCGTCGCCCCGCTGGTGAACACGATCGTCTCGTGCGGGCAATGTAGTCTCTCCGCGATCGCCTTTCGCGCCTCAAGCACCGCCGCACGCGCTGCATCCCCGAGCGGATGCAGACTCGCTGCGTTCCCAAACCGCTCTCCCAGCCAGGGCCGCATCGCCACAGCCACGCGCGGGTCCACCGGCGTCGTGGCGTGATAGTCGAGATAAATTGGGGAGAGGGACAAAGGTGCAGAGGTGCAAAGGTGCAAACGGAACGACGCTGCTGGCACTGAGTATAGCCGGTTCGTGAGTCAGGAGAGCCAATGCGGCGGAGTGAGTGAAGAACCGTTGTACGCCCTCCTTCAATTTGCAATTTGCAATGATCAATTTGCAATCGCCTGCTCTCACTCTGCCCCTTCGCTCCTCTGTCCCTTTGCCCCTCACCCTTGCATCCCCCAACGCCGCGCGATGCAATGCACACCCCGACGACGTATCCCCTCCGCTCCTGCATAGGTGGTGTATGCTTCGAACTCTTGCGGCCCTGCTGTTCGGCCTTCTGCTCCTGCCTCTGGCTGTCACGGCCGATGACGTCTCCCGCATCGCACCCGCCGGCTCGGCCAGCAGCGACGCGCGTCTCAGCGTCCCGCTGCGGACCCTCAACGACAAGACCCACCCCTGGTCCCCACCAACCAGCCGCGCTGCCTGGGAACAGCAGGTCCAGCGAATTCGCGAACAACTGCAGGTCGCCTGCGGACTCTGGCCCATGCCGGAACGCACCACGCTACAGCCGGTCATCCACGGCAAGATTGAGCGCGACGGCTACACCGTCGAAAGGGTGTTCTTCGCCAGCCGCCCCGGACACTACGTCACCGGCAGCCTCTACCGTCCGACTCAAGTGAACGGCAAGGTCCCGGGCGTCCTCTGTCCGCACGGACACTGGCAGAACGGCCGCTTCTACGACGCCGGCGACGAAGCCGCCAAAGAGCAGATTGCCTCGGGCGCCGAGCAGTTCGAGTCCGGTGCTCACTCTCCGTTGCAGGCGCGCATGGTTCAGCTCGCGCGGATGGGCTGCGTCGTCTTTCACTACGACATGATCGGCAACGCCGACAGCCAGCCGCTCGTGCATGCCAGCGGTTTCAACGACGCCACCGCCGAACTCTGGCTGCAGAACAACCTCGGCCTGCAGACCTGGAACTCCATCCGCGCACTCGATTTTCTCACGTCGCTGCCGGACGTGGACACGTCCCGCATCGGTGTCACTGGCGCCAGCGGCGGCGGCACGCAGACCTTCATGCTCTGTGCACTCGACCCGCGCCCCACTGTCGCATTTCCCGCCGTGATGGTCTCCACCGCCATGCAGGGAGGTTGCGCCTGCGAGAACGCCTCGTATCTGCGGCAGGGCATCAACAACGTCACGATCGCCGCGATGTTCGCTCCCAAGCCGATGTCGCTTAGCGGTGCGAACGACTGGACGATCGACATCGAAACCAAAGGGCTGCCGGAACTGAAGCAGGTCTACTCGCTGTTCGGTCACCCCGAACTGGTCGACGCCCACTGCTATCCGCAGTTCGGCCACAACTACAACCAGGTCGCCCGCGAACAGATGTTCGACTGGTTCAACCAGCACCTGGGCCTGAATCAGGCCGCTCCGGTGAAGCAAACCGACTTCACCCCGCTGACGCGCGACGAACTGACGGTCTTCAACGCCGAACACCCGGTGCCCGCCGACGCGTTGACCGCCGACAAGCTGCGCGAACTCATGACGGCGGAGACGCAGTCATGGTTTAACGGCTTCGTTCCGGAGAATCGCGAAGAGCTCGCCGAGTACCGTCGCGTGCTGGGGACCGCCGCCCGCGTCATGCTTGATGAAGGGGTTCCGACCTCCGTCAGCGTCACGGATATGGCGAACACCACGGTCGGCTCGACCAACGTCATCAAGGGCTACGTCACCCGCAACGCCGGCGACAAGGTGCCGTTCGTCGTCCTCGTGAAGGACAATTTCGACGGCAATCTGGTGCTGTGGATCGACGGCGCCGGCAAGTCACATCTGTTTGGCTCCAACGGCCAGCCAACGCCGGCCGTTCAGAAGCTGGTCGATTCCGGCAAGGCGGTCGTGAGCTGCGATCTGCTGCTGACCGGCGAAGCGGTTCCCGGCAGCGGCCAGTCGGATCGCGCGGTGAACGACAAGTTCCCCGGCTACACCTTCGGCTACAACCGCCCGCTGCTTGCCGAGCGCGTGCGCGACGTGCTGACGCTCGTGGGTTCGGCCGCGTCACGTCCTGAGATCCGTGGAGTGCATCTCATCGCGACCGGCGGCGCAGGTCCGGTCGGCGCGCTCGCCAGCGCTGTTGCCGGCACGAAACTGGCATCGGCCACCATCGACCTGCAGGGCTTCACGTTCGCCAGTGTCTCCACCAACAGTGATCCGAACCTGCTCCCCGGCGCGCTCCGCTACGGCGACATCGACGGCCTCCTCTCCCTGGCCGCCCCGCTGAAGCTCACTGTATACGGTGCGAAAACTGATCCCAGCGGTTCGGCAACGACGAAGGTTTACAACCTTGCCGGCGGATCGGTCACATGGAAAGAAGGCGCGCCCACTGGCGACGACCTCGCAGAATTGCTGAAATAGAGCGCTGACTGCCTATTTGATGAATTGAGAACGAAGCAGTCACTCGTTGAGCCAGAATCACCACGGAGTTCACGGAGACCACGGAGAAATAACTAGGCTCACAAGCCACTTTCTCTCCGTGCCCTCCGTGTCTCCGTGGTGAGTTTTCTTCTTTTTTGCCGTCACTCGTCATGCGGCGCGGAAGTAATCCACCGCATTCCGGAAGATCGCCATCCCCGCTCCCTCTCCGCTGAGTCCGCGGCGGGTCCATTGGGGATGCTGCGTGGCGAACAGGTGCCGCTCCGGATGCGGCATCAGGCCGAGGACCCGGCCAGTCGGGTCGCACAGGCCGGCGATGTTCTCGATCGACCCGTTCGGGTTGAGCGGGTAGGGGAGCAGTTCCAGTTCACGGTGCGGGTCGCCGATTGCCGATCGCGACGGATCGGCGTAGCACAGCGCGACCTGACCCATTTCCTTCCAGCGCGTCAGTACCGACGGCTCCGTGACGGCGAGACGACCTTCGGCGTGTGCGATCGGCAGTTCCAGCCGCTCGATGCCGCGCAGGAACGGGCTGCGCGCCGAGCACACGTCGAGATGCACCCACAGCGCGGTGTATTTGCCGTTCTGATTCCAGGTCAGCGTAGAGTCGCGCGGTTCGCCGGACTGCCACGTCGTCGATCCGCCCGGCAGGATGCCGGACTTCATCAGCACCTGGAAGCCGTTACAGATGCCGAGGACCAGCGTGTCCCGCTGCAGGAACTCGCCGATCGCACTCCCCAGGTGGCTGCGAAGCTGCGAGCCGAACACGACTCCCGCGCCAACGTCGTCCCCGTAGCTGAAGCCGCCGGGAATGCAGATCATCTGGAATCCGGACAGGAGACCCGGTTCTTCCAGCAGGCGGAACAGGTGCACCCGCTCCGGCTCGCCGCCGGCGAGTCGCAGAGCGTGCTCGGTTTCCACATCGCAGTTCGTGCCGGGGGCACGCAGCACACAAATCCGTGGGGCAGCCATGAGGGACAGGGGACGATTCCAGCGGGGACAGTGGTCCAGCGCGAACATCCGCGCCGCTGGATTCTAGAGAGACGCCGACCCCCGGTGAAGCGCGACGTCAAGAAGCAAAATTGAACAGGAGGTAACGGAGGAAACAGAGAGGGCCAGTCGAAAACGGTTCATTGCATCCGCAGCGTGGGCTTCAGTCCACGCCCGAACTGATTCGATTTGATTTCGCGTCGGCTGAAGCTGACGCTACGAATCTCCGTTTCCTCTGTTACCTCCTGTTTTTCCCGTCTTCAGGCGTCACAACCGGCGCGTCACGCATCCTCGTCAGCATCGGACTCGCACGGCTCGCAATTCACGGCGAGGGCGTCGCCGGCCAGCATGCAGGACGCCTGGTACTGCGTCACGCCGGACACATATGCAGAATCCTGAACATCGCGCGTGCAAATGTTGACAACCTCGTCGTCGCTGGGGGGCTCACGGAACGACACGCGGTAGGCGTCCGGCGCATCGGCCGACACGCTCCAGCCCCGGCGCTCCAAAGCCCGCGTAAAAGCGGCCCGGCGCTCGTTGTCGTCGCCTAACAGCGTCACCAGCAGTGACACGTCGACCCACATGAATTCCACCCCGAGCGCGATCCGGCGATCTGCCAACGCATTCACGATGCGACGCAAGATTACCATGCAACCACCGTGCCGCCCTCCCAGAAATGAACATTCGCCGGGACTCCCCCGTCCTCCGGGAGACATTTGGCAGCGGAGCGGAATGCGCATGCAGGGATGATTGTTTGGCGGTTGGTGTTTGGTCGTTTGGTGCTTGGTGCAACGGTTCGGGGTGTCTGATGAGCGATGAGTGGCGGTTTAGCCATTCGACATTTGGTCATTTCTCCATTCCCCCCCCTCCGCTTTCCGCTTTCGGCTCTCCGCTTTTCCCCCAGCGTCGCCCCGCCCCCACGGCGAGGTTAGCATGAGCGTCACCGCACCCTTCCTCGGAGCCACCACCATGAGCCGCATCGGCTACGCCCAGATCGGAACC